>JAILRJ010000065.1:0-35282 GCA_024698285.1 Lachnospiraceae bacterium
CTCATCCGTGATCATCGTATGATCTTTAAAAAGTTCCTCTAACATTTCTTTCTTTTCTTCCACGGAAAGCTCCGGTAATGACTGATCGGCGAAGAAGCATATCCCTACAGCCCTTCCCGCCAGAAGTTCTGTCTTAACGGCCTCTGTAGCAGCAAACCGGTATATATAATTGCCGGCATCATCATACGAAACGGGGGAAGGAAGTATATTGGCATCTTTGAGCTCAAAACTCACCGCAAAGCGCAGGTCTTCCGGAACACCCCAGTCTCCGCCCCTTTCGATATTACCTTTGCTGTTGGCATAGGGAGCATACTTCTCTTTAAGGATCCCTATACCGCTTGCAAGGCTGGCGGAGGAGAACATATAGTTGCCGCCCAGATTGAGCGGTTCATCATTGGTCCCTCCGATAAAATGCAGTCCTTCTCCGGCCTGGGACTCCCGGTAGGGATATTCGCCCTCGGGATAATCGCTCAACTCCGGCATTGCTTTTGTGGTAAACCACGCCAGATGCTTTTCGGAAAGATCCAGATCTTCCCCGAACTCTTCTTTATATGAATCCACAGTCAGGCCAAGATCATTTAAGATACTGGTCTCGCTGGCCGCGACCGTCGCAAAGCTCCAGCAGGTTCCCCACGGGTTCTGGCTCTTGACCGGTGTGACGGTACCTCTGTCCCTAAGATCAAATTTAGACGGAAATGTATCCGCAACCGATCTTCAGTTTAACTCCGTATATATATCATCAACATCTTCACCGACCATTAACAGATGATCCGCCGAATCCTCCAATTGCTGTCCGAGATAATCCAGTTTTGCGATTTTCCCGGTATCCCCGGGCTTTTTGATGTTAACGGTCGCCGAACACGCCGCAAAAATCTGTGATGTGATGAGCAGCACAGCGATCAGTATGCTTTTTTTGATATTTCTTCCGTTCATTTTTCCTGTCCCGAATAAAAAATCTTTACCTTAACGACTGTTCATAGAATTCATCTTTATAAGTATTGTCCGGATCATTGACGATCCCATTATGTCCCCTGTCGGAAGGGACTGTTGATCCTGTCTTCTTCGCAGCCATAATCATTCAGGGGAACCGAATGGTTCATACAAAGCTTTGATACAGGCATTATTGGTTACACGTCCGATCCGGTCCCAGGTCGACTTTTCGCTCATATCCAGCCAGTTGCCGTCAACTTGTATGTATGACTGTCCTTTTTTGCTTGTGATACCGATGTGGATCAATCTGTCGGGGTCGATCGGCTCTCCCTCAACGGATGCTCCCTTCGGATATGATATGGCGATCGCATATTCTTCAACCTCAATAGGGGTATCCAGTTCGAATACGTAATAGCCTATACGGTCAGCATGATATTCCCGGGAATACAGACATTTGGTCAGATCCGGTGTCAGAATCTGTATCAAGAGGTCCTGATCATCAGCAAGGACATATGTTCCTACCGCAGCAAGTGTACCTTTTTCACTGAAGATATTCGCAGTTGTAGTCGGCTTACCGATACAAACAGGCTCCGACGTCCAGCAGCCGCAGTCGTGCGCAAGTACCTTCGGATAGCGGTCCGTAACGGATAAAAAGAGCGGTGTATCATAGAGCTGATCGAAAGGTGTATCGTAGGATACATATATATAATCCAAAGGATAATTGCTGTTGTAGGTGATCCATGCACCGTTTCGGGAAGCTTCCACGTTAAAATACTCTTTGGGAAAATCGTCATCCCAGCCGAGAACGGCTATGGAATGATCAAATTCGGAAATATCAGGTGCCGGGGTGTTCATTGTGTAATAATGATCATGGTTGCCCTTGTAACTGTCGGTGTCCGGAATGCCGATATAGAGGGCTCCGTACTTACGGATACCGTCTTTGATCTCATCTATTGTCCAGTTTTGTGCAAAGATGGCACCATCCACTGCAAAACCGTCACCGAACCCCCGGCTCAGTTCGTTCAGGACAAATATCCCTGCGCCTCCGTATTTCTCTTTATCTGTTCCTTCGGCAATGAAAACGCCCTCTTCCTTATCGTCATCATAGATCTCGCCAAGCAGCGCGATCTGGTCAAACACCATATTTTTTTCGTGCTTTATCTGACCTCCCGTTGTCATGGCACAGGATGCTGCGCATAGCCAGCAGGTACCGCTAAGCTGTGAGACCAGTTTGAAATCCACTCCGTCTTCAAGAAGATTATAATATCCCTCTTCGCCATGCACGTATCTGTGTTCAGTGGAATGAGGCCCGATCAGACCGGTTTTTCCGGGAATCGGTGTTTCAACCGGGGCAGATGTTTCAGCGAAGGCGGGTGCTTCAACAGCGTCCGGTTGTGTGACAGAAACAGAGACGGTGCATCCACTGAGTATGACCGCTGTAATGACAAGAAATATAACTGCTTTACCTGATCTTAAACCCGTCAGTCTCCTCATTCTTCATCTCCTGAATATATTAATCTTAACCGGATTATAACATAGCCTTGTATGATTTTGTCTGAATATAAAAAAATGCAGGTAATTCAGCGGATTACCTGCAATCATTTAACAGTATATGTACCGATCGAACGCGATAACACAAATGTATTATTCCAGTTCTATGGTTCCCGGGGGCTTGCTCGTCAGATCGAACATTACACGGTTCACGCCTTTTACTTCGTTTATTATGCGTCGCATACATGTCTGCTGGAGTTCGAACGGAATATTGCAGCATTCTGCCGTCATGAAGTCGGTCGTGTTAACGGCACGCAGTACAACGGCATAGTCATATGTCCTGAAGTCTCCCATCACTCCGACGGACCGCATGTTGGAAAGCGCCGCAAAATACTGTCCGGGACGCTCCGAAATATCTGCCCTGTCTACTTCCTCGCGGAATATCGCATCGGCTTCCTGAACGATCCTGACTTTTTCAGCCGTTACCTCTCCAACGATACGTACACCGAGTCCCGGGCCGGGGAACGGCTGTCTGCTCACAAGGTTTTCCGGAAGACCGAGCTGACGGCCCGCTTTTCTCACTTCGTCCTTAAACAGCATCCGGAGCGGTTCTATTATCTCCTTAAAATCTACGCAGTCAGGAAGTCCTCCGACATTGTGGTGCGACTTGATCACTGCTGATTTTCCGAGCCCGGACTCTATTACATCCGGATAGATTGTTCCCTGTACAAGGAAATCAACCGCACCTATCTTCTTTGCCTGTTCCTCGAACACACGTATGAACTCTTCTCCTATGATCTTACGTTTCTGCTCGGGTTCCTCTACACCGGCCAGTTTCTCATAAAACCTGTCTGCGGCGTTCACCCTTATGAAATTCAAGTCATAATTGCCGTTTGGTCCGAAAATGGCTTCTACCTGATCTCCTTCATCTTTACGAAGAAGTCCGTGATCCACAAATACACAGGTCAGGTTCTTCCCGACCGCCTTACTCATAAGTACAGCCGCAACGGATGAATCCACGCCGCCCGAGAGCGCGCAAAGGGCCTTTTGGGATCCTACCGTCTCCTTTATCTGCGCGATCTTCGACTCAACAAATGAATCTATCTTCCAGTCACCCGAACAGCCGCATATCGTATATACAAAATTGGACAGTATCTTCCTGCCCTCCCTGGTATGGGTTACCTCAGGATGGAACTGGGTCGCATAAAGCCTTTTATCCGCATTCTCCATGGCAGCAACGGGGCAGACGGGTGAATGTGCCGTTATCCTGAAGCCGTCAGGTGCTTTTTCAATGTAATCGGTATGGCTCATCCATACATCGGTCTGTTCATCTATCCCATGAAGCAGTTTGCTCGATGTATCCGCCTCGATCTTTGTCCTGCCGTATTCACTTACAGGTGCCGTTGCGACTTTCCCTCCGAGCATATATGCCATGAGCTGTGAGCCGTAACATATCCCGAGGACCGGTATCCCGAGTTCAAGTATCTTACTGTCATAATGAGGGGAGCTTTCTTCGTACACGCTGTTAGGACCGCCCGTAAAGATTATCCCTTTAGGGGCCATCTCTTTTATCTCGTTCAAAGTCATCGTATACGGGTGTACCTCGGCATATACGTTACATTCCCTGACACATCTTGCTATAAGCTGGTTGTACTGTCCTCCGAAATCAAGGACGAGGATCATCTCTCTTTCCATAGGTTCTTTTCCTTGTCGTTTTGATCTTTATAAATTATACATCAGAAAAAACTTCCAAAAAACAAAAACATGCGAAGTTCAAAAGAACTCCGCATGTCCTGAATTTACATATCAAACGATACCCTGAGCTTTCATGGCATCAGCAACTTTAAGGAATCCGGCAATGTTCGCACCTGCAACATAGTCACCTTCAAGTCCGTACTTCTTTGATGCATCGTCAAGGTTATGGAAGATATCTACCATGATCCTCTTGAGTTTTGCGTCAACTTCCTCGAATGTCCATGACAGTCTCTCGGAGTTCTGGCTCATCTCAAGTGCTGATGTAGCAACACCGCCTGCGTTTGCAGCCTTACCGGGAACAAAGTAAACCTTGTTATCCTGGAAGTACTTTGTAGCCTCAAGTGTTGTGGGCATGTTTGCACCTTCACATACAGCGATCACGCCGTTGGCAACAAGCTTCTTTGCATCTTCGATATCAAGCTCGTTCTGGGTCGCGCACGGAAGAGCGATATCAACCTTGACCTCCCACTGGTTCGTGCCTTCCTTTGCCTTGTCATGATACTGTGCGCTGGGACGCTTAGCAGCATACTCCGTAAGTCTTGCACGGTTAACTTCCTTGACCTCTTTAAGGAGTTCTACATCTATTCCTTCGGGATCGTATACCCAGCCCGTGGAATCTGAACATGTAACAGGCTTTGCACCAAGCTGCTGAGCCTTCTGGATAGCGTAGATCGCAACATTACCCGAACCGGAGACAGCACATGTCTTACCCTTGATGTCTACGCCGTTGCACTTTAACATCTCTTCGGTCATATATAATAATCCGTAACCGGTAGCTTCCGTTCTTGCAAGTGAACCGCCGTATGAAAGTCCCTTACCTGTAAGAACGCCTTCATACAGACCTGTAAGCCTCTTGTACTGGCCGTACATGAAACCGATCTCTCTTGCGCCTGTTCCGATATCACCTGCAGGTACATCCGTATCTGCTCCGATGTATTTGAAGAGTTCCGACATAAAGCTCTGGCAGAAAGCCATTACCTCACGGTCTGATTTTCCCTTGGGATCAAAGTCAGAACCGCCCTTGCCGCCGCCTATGGGAAGTCCTGTGAGCGAATTTTTGAAGATCTGCTCAAAACCGAGGAATTTGATGATACCGAGATTTACCGAAGGGTGGAGACGAAGTCCTCCCTTGTAGGGACCGATCGCCGAATTGAACTGGACACGCATAGCGTTGTTCACCTGTACCTGACCTTTGTCATCAACCCAGGGAACCCTGAAAAGGATCTGACGCTCGGGAGTTGTAAGTCTCTCAAGAAGAGCATCCCTTCTGTATTCCTCCTCATTTGCCTCGATAACTACACGAAGCGACTCCAGTACTTCCTTTACAGCCTGGTGGAATTCCGGCTGTGCGGGATTCTGCTTTACGACTCTCTCGTAAACTTCATCAACATACGACATTTTCTTATCCTCCATATTTGAATTAAATGAATAAAAAAAGGCGCACCGAGGGGGGTACCCCTCGAGCGCCTTTGCTCTACTGAATAATATACCAGCAAAAATCAAATTGCAAGTATTAATTTATGCTGCCGAAGATGACTGCTTCTTGAACGTCTGAACGCCTTCAACGATAAGGATGATGGCAAGAACGAACATAGCAACCGCAAATACGAGCTGGAAGTAATCACCCCACATCGGTGTCGTGTCGGCAACAGCGCCTGCGATAACCTTGCAGAGGCTGATGATCTTCTGAGCAAGGAATGTAAGTGTTGCGATGAGCATGAACGCCATCGGGATATAGAACATCTTGTTGTTCTTACCGACCTGACCGAGCCATGCTGCAACTGCCATAAGTGCAATACCTGCAAGAAGCTGGTTGGCTGCACCGAACAGTCCCCAGATCTGTGAAAGTGACAGACCGCCGAGTACACAGCCGATGACAACCATAAGTGTCGTACCGAAAAGCGGATGTGCAAGAAGCTTGCGGATACCCTTTGCATCGTTCCATGTCTTCTCGTCTTCCTTGAGGAAGAGCTCTGAGAACATGAATCTTGAAAGTCTTGTACCCGTATCAAGTGATGTAAGAGCGAATACCGAAACAGCAAGCGTAAGGAGTGCATAGATCGTTGTGTATGCTTTTGTTGTCTCGGAACCGAACATTATCGCAATACCTGCACCGAATGCTGCCGAAGGTGATCCGAAATCACCGTTCGTGAACTTATCCCAAACCATACCTACAGCAATAAGTGAAATGATACCGAGTGCAGACTCGATGAGCATTGAGCCGTAACCGATAGCCTTTGCGTTCTTCTCGCTGTCAAGCTGCTTTGAAGAAGTACCTGTCGAAATAAGGCTGTGGAAACCTGAACATGCACCGCATGCAACCGTTATGAACAGAGCCGGGAACAGATTACCGATCTTTGTTGACCAGCCTGTAAACGCAGGAAGCGTAAATGTTGCACTGCCCGAGAAAGCCGAGATCAGGATACCGATAACTGCAAGACCCATCATTGCATAAAGCAGGAACGATGAGAGGTAATCACGGGGCTGAAGCAGGATCCACACGGGAACAAGAGAAGCAACCGCGATATAGATACCGATGATAATGATCCATGCCGTACGTCCGATCGCAAGGCCGAAATTAAGACCGATGATCGTTGCGATAACGATGCCTACAATACCGATGATCGTTGCAGGAAGTGTCTTAACGCCTGCTCTGTTTGTAAGGAATCCGTAAATGATCGCAAGAATGATGAACAGGAACGAGATCATGGATGTGGTCTGGTTTCCGTTAGGATTAGCCACGAATCCGAACTGTCCCGCATCGGGTGCGGTAAAGAACGTACCTGCAACGACATTAACGAATGAAGCGATAACAAGGATAAGAACAAGGAGTGCAAAAATGATGAAAAGCTTCTTTGCACGGGGACCCATTGAATCCTTGATGATCTCTCCAACAGATTTACCTTCATGTCTGATCGACGCGAAGAGTGAACCGAAGTCCTGTAATCCTCCGAAGAATATACCACCTATTACACACCAGAGGAATACCGGGATCCATCCGAATACAGCAGCCTGGATAGGTCCGTTGATGGGGCCTGCGCCTGCGATAGACGAGAAATGGTGTCCCATAAGTACCGCGGGCTTTGCCGCAACATAGTCGACGCCATCTTCCATCTCTACAGCCGGGGTCTTCTTGGTGGGATCGATGCCCCACTGCTTTGCAAGCCATGAGCCATAGTAGATATAGCCGATGACAAGCAGAATGATAGCTGCAATGATAATTAATAATGCTGTCATGTTTTTCTCCTCCCTATAAATCTTTCAATATATTGCCAACAAGCTTCTTCAGGTTCCGGCCCTGGTGGTTGTAAAAAGCCTTTCCCTGCGAACACTCGATCGCAACCAATCTGTAATTGCTCCATCCGTTGAAGCCCCATTTGTAGCTCTTGTAATGACGGGTCTTCTTTATGAGCTTTTTTGCTTCATCATCTATACCGTCGGCGATAATGATCAGCGTTACATCCGTACTTCTGTGATCATACCCGGGCTTGACCTTTTTAAGGCCACGCTCCCATGCGACCTGATCAAAATGAATAAGATCATCGTTTCCGAGCCTGTTGCAAACCGCAAAATAAACGTATTCGTTCATATTGATGTCGGCAACCTTAGCGGCCTTGACCAGGTAATACTGCTCGTTATGCGACTCGAATGCCGCTTCCGCGACAAACGGCTCCTCAACATTATCGGTGTTTATATTGTAATAACTTCTGAATGCTGGAAGAAGGGCATCCAATGTTTCATCTGTTGTCATACTGCCCTGTCCTGCATCTAATATAAAACATTACGTCATCTACTCTACAAAATCTTGGGCTGAATTCGCGCTTATCTACTATATAATAGAACTTAATTGTCACGTATTCAAGATTTTTTTATAAATATTTGCACATATACCGCCAAATAAGTAAAATATTGCACATGCAAACATTTAAGCGTCTGACAAAGCAAATAGCCGGATGGGTCGCGGCATTTCTTATAGCGGCCGTCATATGCGATCTTGCCTGTTTTCTGTTCTATGATCCGTGTCAGGAACTTCCCCGCTCGGGCGGGGCAACGACAGGCTATCTTCTTCCGAACAGCCATGGTGTCTACGGTCTTGAAGGATACTGCATCGCAAATATCGACCCTTACGGTTACGTCAATCGGGATCTTCCCCGTTCCGATGACTATTATGTCGTTGCGGGAGCATCCCACACGGAAGGTCTTTTCATTCCGGCAAAGCTCAGATACAGTGATATTCTTAACGACACCGCCTATTCCGACGGTAAGCTTCATATCATAAACATCGGAAAAAGCGGCAACTATTTCTCCGTTGTTCTTCAGCACCTTGACGCTATACTCGGGGAATTTCCCGATGCAAAAGGAATAATCATCGAGACGGATTCCCTTTGTTACGATACCAAGGCACTCTACGATTCGATGATACAGACACCTTCCGATCCCGAAGAGACCGCATCCGCACTTGTTGAAGGTATGTCACAAAGGCAGAAGCTGACCGTTCGTGCCAAACAGGCACTTCCTCTCCTTCGTCTTGTTCACAAACAGTATTATACTTACCTGGAATCCCGCGAGGAAAAAGGGGAATCCGATATACTCGATCCCGTATTCTGGAAGTCCGAATATGAAGGCGGTTTTGAGACGGCACTTGACGACCTCATGAAGTTCATCAGAAGCAAGACCGACAAGCAGGTGATAATACTGTATCATCCCGCGATTAAACTTAATGCGGACGGATCCATGTCGGCGCTTTCCAACAATGCGGAGCCTTATTACGAAAAGGTCTGTGCGGCTAACGGAATAGATTTTGTCGATATGACCGATACCTTCATGAAGGCATATGAAAAGGATCATGTCATTCCGTACGGATTTATCAACACGACCCCCGGCGAAGGACATATCAACCGCAGTGCCCATGAGATGATAGCGGAAAAACTGGCGGAGGTACTTAAATGAGATCAAAAAGTATTTCCGATAAAATGATAACCTTCCTGCTGCTTGTAGTCTGCTATGCGTTCTATGCTTTCTTTGACGTTCGCGGACTGATAGTTCTCATCGCTCTTTCACTCTTTACATACCTCGGCGGAAGAAGCATATGCGCCTGCCTTGACGCCGATGATGCCCAAAGAGGCCGCATGTACTGTGCGATGTTTATCGCAACCCAGGTGGCGCTTCTTTGCTACTTCAAATACTCCGGCACGGTTACACTTCCGGTCGGAATGTCATTCTATATTCTTATGGCGATAAGTTTTCTTGCCGATTGTCTCAAAGGCGAATTCCGTGATTTTCCGTCCGTGACGGAAGTTCTCATATATATCAGCTTTTTCCCGACAATACTCTCCGGCCCGATAATAAAGGCACGCGAGTTCATCCCCCAGATACTCTCCCGTAAAAAGCTGACAAAAGAACGTCTGACAAGTGGACTTTGGCTAATTGTTATAGGCCTCTTCATGAAACTGTGTCTTGCGGACAGGCTTGCCGTGTCCGTCGATAAGGTTTATGCGACTCCCGCAGTGTTTGACGGTCTGACACTTTTTGTGACATCGATAGGTTATTCTCTCCAGTTGTTCTTCGACTTTGCGGGGTATTCCAATATGGCGATCGGAGTAGCCACACTGCTCGGCTTTGACATACCCGTCAACTTCAATCTTCCGTATATGGCAACAAATCCTTCGGAATTCTGGCAGAGATGGCATATCAGCCTTTCATCCTGGCTTAAGGAATACGTTTACATACCGCTCGGCGGAAACCGCAAAGGTAACGTCCGGACATATATAAACATCATGCTCGTCATGATCATTAGCGGACTGTGGCACGGTTCGACGATCAACTTCCTTCTGTGGGGTATAGGTCACGGGATCGGTCAGCTCATACACCGCGCCGTTTGCGGCAAACGAAAAGATGCGCCCGCATCCGGTACGGTACGCATCTTATCAATGATACTCAATTTCCTGTTCGTTAATTTCCTTTGGATCCCGTTTCGTGCAAAGACTCTCGCCGATTCATGGACGATCATCAAAAGGATCTTAACATTTGCCGAGGGCGCTTCATACTTCTACGTTTACACGTTCATATTCGGGATCATTCTCCTCATCGTCCAGTATATCGGAGCGAAGTTCAATGGAGGAAACGATCCGATAAAGCCTCTTCCTTTCGACAGGCTGTATGCACGCGTCATCTTCTGCACTCTTCTGATCGCGACGGCCATGTTCGCTTATTTCGGAAGCGGAGCATTCATCTACAGTCAGTTCTGATCACTTTCCTTCGTAGATTATTTCGGATTCGACATCATACTTCGACAGACGCTTGCGACCGCTCAGTCCCGCCAGTTCCATCAGGAATACTATCTTTACCACATTGCCTCCGAGCTGCTCGACAAGCTTTGCGATCGCCTCGACTGTTCCGCCGGTGGCGATCAGATCATCGACTATCACGACCTTCTGGCCGGGTCTGATCGAGTCGTTGTGAAGTTCGATCGAAGCCTTTCCGTATTCAAGTTCGTACTCCATCGACACGGTTTCGCGCGGAAGCTTTCCGGGTTTTCTTGCCGGTACGAACGGTTTGTGAAACAGATATGAAAGTGCTCCCCCGAATATAAAGCCTCGCGCTTCCGCCCCGACTATAACATCGAAGTCTACACCTTCAAGCATCTTCTTATACGCATCGACCGCAAGCTGCAATCCTTCACCGTCCTGCAGAACACTTGTGATGTCGCGGAATATGATCCCCTTCTCGGGAAAATCGGGTATGCTCGTTACATATTCTTCAAGTTTTTTCATGGTCTTCAAAACTCTCCCGATCAGTAATTCTCTGCGTGAACTTCAAAATAGCTCTGGGGATGTGCGCATACGGGACAAACATCGGGCGCATTTGTTCCGACCACGATATGTCCGCAGTTTCTGCACTCCCATACTTTGACTTCGCTCTTTTTGAACACTTCCTGGGCTTCAACGTTCTTAAGAAGCGCACGATATCTTTCCTCATGCTTCTTCTCTATGGCCGCAACACCTCTGAACTTTTCGGCAAGTTCCGGGAACCCTTCCTCTTCGGCGGTCTTGGCGAATCCTTCGTACATATCCGTCCACTCGTAGTTTTCGCCGTCAGCTGCTGCGCCGAGATTCTCGGCCGTAGAGCCTATACCCTCAAGTTCCTTGAACCAGAGCTTTGCATGCTCTTTCTCGTTATCGGCGGTTTTGAGGAAAAGGGCCGCTATCTGTTCAAACCCTTCCTTCTTTGCCTTTGATGCAAAATACGTATATTTATTTCTTGCCTGTGACTCACCGGCAAATGCTGCTTCCAGATTCTTCTCGGTCTGTGTTCCTGCGTATTTGTTAGCCATGTCTTATCTCCTTCCGTGTCAGTCCGATTCAGGATTTCCAAAGTCCGTGAAGGTTGCAGTATGCATAAGCGGCAACAACCTCATCACCTTCGCAGAGTGCGAAGTCGGCTTTCGGTGCGTCACCCGGCTTAAGTGATTTTCTCTGGTTACCTGTCTTCGTCTGAAGAGCGATCCACTCGATAAAATGCTCTTCAACCATAGGATGCTCGGCTGCTCCAACCTTTACGGATACCTTCGTGCCGTTTACCTCCACAACGGGTACATGCTTTTCAAGCGAAGCATCAACCGTTCCGGGAACGATCTCGGTCATTGCCTGTCCGCAGCACATGATCGGAACTCCCGTTCCCTTTACGATCGCAACGATCTGTCCGCAATGTTCACAACGATAAAACTTCATTTCCATAATGTCTTCCTCCTTTTTTTATGTTGTCCGTTATCTTATTGTTACTCGTTTCCGCCGATTTCCTCAATATCGTAAGGAACCGACTGATAAACGTAATAATTGAGCCAGTTTGTATAAAGAAGCTGCCCCGTGGATCTCCAGTTGACGATCGGAGGTTTAGACGGGTCATCATCCGGGAAATAGTTCTTCGGGAGCTCGGGGTTCAAACCTTTTCCGACATCTCTGTTGTATTCGTTGGCAAGCGTATCGGCATCGTATTCCGCATGGCATGTCACGAAGAACTTCCTTGAATCCTCCGTCTTGACGATTGTCACTCCGGCCTCATCGGAATCAGCCATAAGCTCGAGTTCCGGAACCGCCAGTATCTGTTCGGGAGTAACATAAATCTCCCTCGACTGCGGTGCATGGAACACATCATCGAATCCCCGAAACAGCGGCGATGTCGGTTTCAACACCTTATGTTCGTATATGCCCGAAAGCTTCTTGTCATAGAATTCGTGCTTGATGCCGTAGAAATAATAGAGCGCGGCGTATGCTCCCCAGCACAGGTAATATGTACAGTGAACATGCTTCTCCGACCATTTCATTATCGCGCACAGCTCATCCCAGTATGCAACATCCTCGTATTTGACACGTTCGAGCGGTGCCCCCGTGATGATCATTCCGTCAAACTTACGGTCACGCACTTTGTCAAACGTCGTATAGAAGCTGTCCAGATGCGTCGAATCCACATGTGTCGGCGTGTAACTTGCCGTCTGAAGCAGTTCTATGTTGACCTGAAGCGGCGAATTGGAAAGCTTTCGCAGCAGCTGCGTTTCCGTCACTTCCTTTGTCGGCATAAGATTGAGGATGAGTACGTTAAGAGGACGGATGTCCTGGTGCATTGCCCTGTATTCCGTCATAACGAATATATTCTCATTCTCAAGTATGGCCTGTGCCGGCAGCGAATCCTGTATCTTGATCGGCATTATCGATACTCCTTTAAGCGTTTAGATACTCTTTTATAAAATCATCCTCGGAGATAATCCTGACCCCGAGTTCTTTGGCTTTTTTGTTCTTTGACGAATTCGATGTTACATCGTTGTTGATGAGGCATGCCGTATTTCCGCTGACGGATCCCGCGACCTTGCCTCCTTTTGCTTCTATTATATCCTTCAGTTCGTTCCGGCTTGAGTAGTTTTCAAGCGAACCCGTTATAACAAATGTCTTGCCCGAAAGCACCGAACCGTCTTCCGATACATCGGGCTTTTCAAGATTAACGCATTCGAGAAGATCATCAAGCACACGCATGTTGTGTTCATCCGCGAAGAAATTTGCAATACTTCCCGCAATGACATCACCTATTCCGTCTATCGCCGACAGTTCGGAAACGTCCGCATTTCTGATCCTGTCCGGATCGTGATCGAAGTGCCTGCACAGGACCTTTGCGTTCGACAGCCCGACATTCGGGATCCCGAGACTGTATATCACACGCACAAGGGTGGTGTTGCGGCTCTTTTCGATGCTTTCGGTCATGTTCTCGAATGACTTGGCACCGAAGCCGTCCATAGCACATATTTCTTCCCTGTATCTTCCAAGCTTGTAAATATCCGCAAATTCACGGATCATGCCTCTGGCGACAAGCTTCTCGAGAGTGGCCTCACTCATACCGTCGATCTGCATCGCATCACGGCTCACGAATAAGGTGAAGCTCTTGATCTTCTTGGCGCTGCAATCTTTATTCGTACATACCAGAGTTCTCGTGCCGTTATCGTTCATCACGGTCGTGGGACCGGCGCATGCGGGACACTTATCCGGTATCTCAAGGTTGCCGCTTCTCGTCAGATTATCCGCAATCTGAGGAATGATCATATTGGCCTTATATACCGTGACGGTGTCTCCTATCCCGAGTCCGAGTGATTCTATGAAGCTCAGGTTATGTACGCTTGCACGGGATACCGTTGTTCCTTCAAGTTCAACGGGTTCAAATACGGCAACGGGATTGATCAGTCCCGTACGTGACGGGCTCCACTCGATTTCCAGAAGCTTCGTTTCCCTTACCTCGTCCGCCCATTTGAACGCTATCGAATCCCTGGGGAATTTGGCGGTACGCCCGAGCGATGCCGAATAAGCAAGATCGTTTAAAGTAAGAACAAGTCCGTCCGAAGGTATATCGTTATCTTCAATAGTGGATGCAAAATATGCGATCCTGTCGAGTATCGTATCCGGGTTGACAACGTAATACTCTACAACTTCAAAACCCTGTTCTTTGAGAAAATCAAACTGCGCCGATCTTTTGTTGCAAAAATCAACTCCGTCGGCACCGACAAGATTAAAGGCAAAAAACCTTACATGCCTTTTGGCGGTGATCGCACTTGAAAGCTGCCTTACCGAACCCGAACAGAGATTTCTCGGATTCTTGTATTTGCCGTCCGCTTCCGGTATCGATTCGTTTATCTTCTCAAAATCCTTATAACCGATGACGGCCTCACCGCGAAGCACGAGTGTTCCCTTAAAAGGAATCGACGCCGGAAGATTGACAAACGTCCGGGCATTGGCGGTAATGACCTCGCCGATCTCTCCGTTTCCTCTTGTAACCGCTTTTGCAAGTTTTCCGTTTTCGTAAGTGAGTACAATTGTCAGCCCGTCAAGTTTCCATGAGAGAAGGGCTTCCTGCCCGTCAAGCCAGTCCCTTAATGCCTCCCTGTCCTTTGTCTTGTCAAGCGAGAGCATCGGAGATGCATGTCGCTCTTTCGGAAGTTCGGTCACCGATTCGTATCCTACCGACTGCGTCGGACTGTTTGCAAGAACGATACCGGTTTCACGCTCAAGCGACTCAAGTTCGTCGTAGAGTCTGTCATATTCGAAATTGCTCATTACTTCCCGGTCTTCGGCATAGTAAGCCCGGGATGCATCATTTAGCAGAGCAACAAGTTCATGTATTCTTGCGGATCTGTCCATATACTCTCCTTTTAAGCTCCGCCAGTTCGTCCTTTTCAAGTTCCCGAAATGAACCCGGCTCCATATCTCCAAGCTGGATATTCTCTATCCTTACGCGTTTTAAAAATCTTACGTGATAATCGAATGCACGGCACATCCTTCTGATCTGCCTGTTAAGTCCCTGTTTAAGTGTTATCGTAAACGTTACATCCGATATCTTCCTTATCGAACACCTCTTTGTCGTAATGTTAAGTTCCGGCAGGAAAACACCTTTTTCCATCGATGAGAGAAATTCATCCGTCAAAGGTTTGTTGACCCTGACGAGATACTCCCGCTCATGATTGTTCGCCCCTCTCATCAGTAGCTGCATAAGGTCGCCGTCGTTTGAAAGCAGAAGAAGGCCTTCCGAATCCTTGTCGAGTCTCCCGCAGTATGTGACCCTCACGGGATAATCGATATAATCCATTATGTTGTTCTCTTCACGCCTCTCGGCCGTACATACGATACCGGTGGGTTTATAAAAAGCAAGGTACGCTTTTTGTTCGGGACCGTTTATCTTCTTTCCGGAAACGCTCACCGAATCGCCCGGCATGACCCTTGATCCGTTTGTGGCTGTCTCGCCGTTGATCAGTACCTTTCCGGCTTCCACGAGCTTATCCGCCTCGCGCCGGGAACATACTCCCGACTCGGCAATATATTTGTTTATCCTTGTTCCTTCGTTCATATCGTCCCCGACCTGAAACTAAAGCCCCATAAACCGGTGTTTACGGGGCTTCGATCACATATTGCCGCATAACGTCTACTCAACATAATCAGCTTTAACGTATGCTTCCTCACCTTTGTATTTGATCTTGCACCATCCGCCTGAAAGTTCAATGAGTTCAAACTGCTCTCCTCTGTAGGCCGTTGAGATCTTCTCTCCGGTCTCGGATGCTGACTTACGAACATTGACGTTTTCCTTGACGGTGATCTTGTCACCGGGTTTAAGATTGGAGGAGGAGGCCGAACCTTCACTCTGGCCTTCTTCCGAAGAAGAACTCTCCTCAACGGGCTCTAAGAATTCACTCTTGATGTATGCCTCTTTACCGTTGTAATCGATCTTGCTCCAACCGTTCTCCATCTTCTCGTATCTTGTGTATACATCTCCGGCTTTTGTCTTTCCGATACTCTCGGAATCGGTGCTTGCCGATGCACGGATGTTAACGTTCTCACTCGTACACTTGACCTGGCTGGCAGATGCTGCTTGTGCTTCGGCCTGTGCTGCTGCCTCGGCTTCCGCTGCGGCTTCAAGATCCTTCTGTTGCTTAGCCGTCAGGATCTCCTGGGCATCCTTGTTGATTTCATCTTTAAGCGAACTTGCGGCCTGCGCAAGTGCGGGATCCGATTCAAGTGCCGAATTGTAATCAAGTTCTATCTTGTTAATAAGTTCCGCAAAGTCCTTCTGAGCGACAAGTTCGAGGATATATGCCTCTTCGTCCGCCGTAAGGCTCTCGGAATTGATGTAAAGCGAACCGGAATCATTCCTGCACACATACAGTGAGATGAGTGCCGGAAGCGGTGTCGTCTGTCCGTTTATAAGAAGGTCATATGTTGCAAGAAGGAAATATGAATTCTCCGCAGGCCCCTTCTTGGTATAAACATTATAGTCCGTATAATTGCCCACATACTTGGCCTGCGCCTCATAAAATGCCTTCATGTCATCCGAAAGCGATGAAGACAGCGACGCCATCGTGACCGTATCACCCGTACTCATTGCACCGAGATATGAGGAAACAAGCGAATTGACATCCGCGTATGCGTTCTCCTCGTACTTATCCTTCGGAACCTCAACCGTAGTCTCAAGTTCGGGAATGGTAGATGCGGTATCCTCTTCACTGTCATCCTTATGGGAACTCCTGCTCCAAACAACGATGAGTACCACAACAAGCGCTATGAACAAACCGCCGATGATGAAATAGCGGTAATTTCTCGATATATACTCCTTGAAACCTCTTCTAGCCATAAATACTAACCTCTTCTGTGTCTTGTAGAACTCCTGCAGACAGAGCATGCACCCGAGAGGATTCGAACCCCCGACACGCGGCACCGGAAACCGCTGCTCTATCCACTGAGCTACGAGTGCATATCGGGTAATTACGTGCGAGAGCACATAAATACCCGATTTCACACGTATTTTACTATAACATAGGGCACCTAAAATATCAATACTTCATCATCCGCCGAGTACAGATACGCGTGATCCGAAAGTACGTCGTCAGGCCCCAACTGGGTTTCATTGACCTCCCTTATCATGCGGTTTATGTCAAAGTCACCGTCCGTCGAG
The DNA here is from genome assembly GCA_024698285.1 of Lachnospiraceae bacterium. Classification (GTDB taxonomy): domain Bacteria; phylum Bacillota; class Clostridia; order Lachnospirales; family Lachnospiraceae; genus UBA2868. Next base: position 17,155 of record JAILRJ010000065.1, read on the forward strand.
CTTTTTCCCACCAGTATAAGCTCATGGACCGAACTCGGTATTATATAATATTCGCCCCCGATCACCTTATAGAACTCCCTGAGTTTGTCCTTCATCGTAAGAACCGAGGCGCCGTTTACCATCTTCCGGTTTGTGGCAACATACATCGGAAATTCGTCCCTGTTGCGACACGAATCTGACATTTTGTTATTCCCCATCGAGGAAAGGACGTCCATTATATGCCTTATAGTAAAACCGTCATGATCGTGCGTGTTCTTCTTTGCCGTATACAATACGGTATAGGGATCCACTCCCCACATCCGGCAGTGCTCGTTCCTGACCATTATGACACCGTTTCCGATCTTTTTGTCACTGATCCTCACATATGCCACTATGGCAAGATCAAGATACTCCTCATAAGGGACCTCTTCGAGAAAATCACGATTCGACAGCCTGTTTATCAGTTTAATGAACAGCCTGTTCTTAACCGCCCCGAAATCTTCGAAAAAAGACATGTCGAGACTGACAGCAAGGTTATTTTCCCGATAAAGCTGCATAAGCCTGTCCCCGATCTCACATATGTCGGCACCGTTTAGGTAATCGGCATAATAGTTCTCCATATAGATCGTCGGAGACGCATTGTATCCCGCCTTTGAAAAAGACAGTCCGCTAAGCTTTACCCCGTTGTTCTTTGTCGCACTGTGAATGCCTACTCTGATCTCATCGGTTGATTCGTTTATATAATCACAGACAGCATCTAAGAATTCCGTATATTCCATTTCCTTCTCCTTTTCTCATCTACGGCAGCGATGATCCGGAAACGGAAGGAAATGCAATAAAAAAGGGCTGCCTGTGCAGCCCCTGTGCTTTAAACTAAACTCTTGAAAGGTATTCGCCGGTCCTTGTATCGATCTTGATCTTATCACCAAGTTCAACGAAAAGAGGAACGTTAACGTTAGCGCCTGTCTCAACCGTTGCGGGCTTCGTTGCACCCGTTGCGGTATCGCCCTTGAACCCGGGCTCTGTTTCGGTTATCTCAAGTTCTACAAATAAAGGAGGCTCGATCGCAAATACGTTTCCGTTGTGTCCGCAGACCTTGACCATCTCATTTTCCTTAACGAACTTGAGTGCATCACCTACGGTATCTCCGTTAAGAGCGATCTGCTCAAAGCTCTCGTTATCCATGAAATAGTACAGATCTCCGTCACTGTACAGATACTGCATATCTTTTCTATCGATACGTGCCTGTGGGAACTTCTCCGTAGGACGGAAAGATTTCTCCACAACACCGCCGTTTACTATATTCTTTAATTTAGTTCTTACAAAGGCTGCGCCTTTTCCCGGCTTAACATGCTGAAACTCGATGATCTGAAATATCTGACCGTCTATCTCAACAGTAATACCGTTTCTGAAATCACCAGCTGAAATCATTCGATATTCCTCCTAAATGTAATTGTCCGCAAAAAGATTCTTTCATAGTTTACATTACGACTCTCAATAATTCAACTCTTTTTTCTCGTGGCTCCTGTTTTGGCAAAGCCCCGCCCTTTTATATGAAGAGAGAACAAGCCACTCCAGTCTTCTCTTCAGTATTATCTGTATCTCCTCCTTCGGGTGGATAGGCTTTACAAGAATGTTCCCGATGCCGCAGCGTTTCGCTCCCCATACATCGGTAAAGAGCTGATCTCCAATAAACACTGTCGACGCCGGCCTCGTTCCCATCATATCCATCGCCTTAATATAACCTTTGCGAGACGGCTTTCCGGCCTTGTGAAGATACATCGCATGCGGGATACTGTCATCCCTGAAGCTCTTGACCCTACCCTCCTTGTTATTTGACAAAAACAGAATCTTAAATCCCAGCGAATCCAGCTCCTTTAAAAGCCCGACAGCTTTGTCGTTGGGCGGATAGTCATGCATAACAAGTGTATTGTCTATATCAAAGATTATCCCGCGTATTCCCTCATCATACAGTTTCGGATAATCGATCAAATATGCGCTGTCAAGGTACTCATCCGGATAAAAATTACTGATGATATCTATTTCAACCATCAACATGGCGAATATCATCATGATACATCCGGTTATCATTCGCGGTGTCATCACCTCATTAAGGGCAACATACGAAGCAATAACGGCAAATACCGCTTCCATTCCCATGATGATAGATGCCGGAGCCGGAGGCGCGTACTTCTGACAAACGACCTGCAGTCCGTATCCGAATATGGTCGGAAATATAATAAGAAATACAAGACTGATGACCGAGCCTTGTGTAAACATCTCGGAAGTCACAGGTCCCGATGCGACAGGTGCAAAAACAAGTGACAGCACCCCCGTTACTATAAATTCCCAGATGACAAGAACGATCGTGTCTTCGGCAATCGCGTATCTGGCAATAACTATAATCTGAAGTGCATAGAACACACCGCATATGAGCGTGAGCGAATCTCCCAGTTCTATCGAAAATGCCTCTGTAAGCGAGATGAGTCCTATACCCCAGAAGCCGATAACGGCCGCTATGATATAGCGAAGTCTCGGTTTAACTTTATTGAACAGATAATGCATGAAAGGAACAAGGATCACGTATATGGTCGTCAGAAACGCATTCTTACCGGCAGTGGTATATTTGCACCCGTACGTTTGAAAGACTTCGGCGACAAAAAGGATAACACCTATTATCGAACCGTGTATGAAGCATATTCTGCCCGAGTTCTTAAGTCTTTTAAAGAATATGAGTGCCAGAAGAACGCCGCCGATCGTAAACCTGATCCCCAGCATATACAGTGGCGGCATGACATCAAGCGAGGACTTGATGAATACAAAACTGAGTCCCCAGTTGACCGTCACGAATATAAGTCCTAAACACGCCAGTATTTCTTTTTTCCTGTTTTCACTCATGCAAATGAGTATAAAAAAACCTCCTGCAAATTGCAAGAGGTTAATAATTCACGCTTTATTGATTTATTTGGCGATAACGATACCGTCCTCGCTGTTGAAGAGATTGGTGTCACCTACGAAATACTGATACTGCATAAGTGCCTGATCCTTCTGCATGTCCGAAACGGCCTTTTCCATATCGAGTGATTCTATATCGGAATCTCTTCCCTTCATCTCGAACGAACTCGGCTCGTTAAGGCTTAACGATATATCCTCAAGACTGGCATTGACCCTGGGACGTATATCTTCAAGGCGAAGATCAAGGGCTGCGCTCCCGACTTCTTCCTGCTTCTGCTCCGGAGCCTTCTCTGCCTGCTCGTTTATCTTCTTAAGAGCGGCATCATTCTGAGTATTCTGTATTCTCGTATATATATTGTTGTAATTGTCGATTCCCTTTAACATTTTATTTACCCTCGCCCCCGTACCTCTTAGTTTACATAATCAGTACAATGGAATTATATCACATATTTTGTTGTTTGCAATATTTATATCGACAATCGTTTCAAAAAGTTTACACCTTTATAAAAATCCCGCACTTAATAACAGCTGTTTTGTATAAGGATCCTTCGGATCGTTATAAATCTGCTCATCCGTCCCCTGTTCGACTATCCTTCCGTCCTTCATTACTATTATCCTTGAGCACAGTTCGTACACGACCTTAAGATCATGCGATATGAACAGTATGGCAATTCCCAGTTCATGATTCAGCTTGATAAGAAGATTTATGACCTGCTCCTGGACGGTGACATCAAGCGCGGAAACAGGTTCATCGGCAATAATAAGCCTGGGCTCGAGCATCAGGGCAAGCGCTATGCACACCCTCTGTCTCTGCCCGCCGGAAAGGGCTTTGGGCCTGCGCTTAAGATAACTTTCATCAAGACCGACAAGTCCCAGCATGGCCTTGGCTTTTTCTTTTCGCTCCGAAGCTGTATATCCTCCCTTGATCCTGAGAGGCTCCTCAAGTATCCAACCTACGGTCCTTGAAGGGTTGAGAGAGCCGTACGGATCCTGGAATACCATCTGAGGCATTTGTGAATAATGGATTATCTGTCCGTCCGTATCATCAAGCATTCCCAGTATCGTTTTCCCGAGTGTGGTCTTTCCGCTTCCGCTCTCTCCGACAAGACCCATTATCTCGCCCTCATACATCGTAAATGAGGCATCGGATACTACAAGTTTCTGTTTGGCTCCCGGAATAAAGTAACCCGTCACCTTTTTGTACCTGGCACTGACATTTTTGACTTCCAGTATAGGCTTTGCATCTTTGGCAACGTTATTGGGAGCAAGTTTGACAAACTTGGGAATAGCCGCTATGAGATGTTTGGTATATTCCTCCTTCGGATTATCGAACACCTCATCAACCGGACCGCTCTCAACAATACGCCCTTTATTCATCACAACCACACGACTGCACAGTGAACGAATGACGCTAAGATCGTGAGATATGAACAGTATCGCAGTGCCCATCTCCCGGTTTATCTTCCTGAGAAGTTCTATTATCTGCGCCTGAATTGTAACATCAAGCGCTGTTGTAGGCTCATCCGCGATAAGAAGCTTAGGATCGCATATAAGGGCTGCCGCTATCATAACACGCTGACGCATGCCTCCCGACAATTCGTGCGGATACTTGTCATATACTCCCTCCGGATCGTCAAGTTCCACATCCGAAAGCATCTTTATCGCTCTTTTCTTAAGTTCCTCGTCAGGCAGATCACTGTGTATCCTGAGAGCCTCCTCAACCTGATATCCTATCGTCTTGACAGGATCAAGGCTTGTCATCGGTTCCTGAAATACAACCGCTATATCGTCTCCCTGGATCTTACGAAGGCGTGATCTTTCCACGGACAGGAGTTCTTCACCCTCAAACATTATGCTGCCCTTCTTCTTCATGTCTTTACGCGACAGAAGGCCCGCTATGGCATGGGCGGACATGGACTTACCCGATCCGGATTCCCCGACGATACCGACAATCTCCCCGGCCGATACGGTAATGTCAAAATCATATACAACCGTCTCCGGAATTATCGAATCCTCTATTTCAATTTGAAGATCAGTTACATTAAGCATTTTTCTTTAATCCGTCTCCCAAAAGAGAAAAACCGAGTACTATTATCGCGATCGTAACACCGGTAAATATAGCATATGAAGGCTCGGAGAACAGAAAGGCCTGTGCATCCGAAAGCATCCTTCCGAGTGACGACTGAGGCGGCTGAACACCGATACCCAAAAAACTCATGCCGGCTTCGGCAAGCACCGCATTATTAAACCCTATAACGGTTGACGAGAGAAGCACCGGGATCGTATTGGGTAGAATATGTACGAACATGATCCTCAAGTTTCCCGCACCCATCAGTCTCGCGGATCTGACATAGTCAAGATTCTTGCATCTCATGAACTCACCTCGTACTATCCTGGCAAAACTCGGAACAAACACAATACCGAGCGATATTATCACTTTCCAGGTTCCGCTTCCGAATACGCTTATGAATACAAGCGCAAGAAGGATACTCGGGAACGCAAGGACTGCATCGTTGAACCTCATAAGGATCTCATCGACCGCACCTCCGAAATATCCCGTAAGAGCGCCTATTATCGTTCCAAACGTAACACCGATCAATACAGTAAACAGCGCAACGACAAGCGTAGTCGCTCCTCCGACCGACAGTCTCGAGAACAGGTCACGTCCGAAATTATCGCACCCCAGGATATGATCCCACGAAGGGTCGGCAAATTTATTCGCTGCATCCATGGCATCAGGATCATACGGGGAAAATACCACCCCGGCCAGTATCACAAGTACGATAAAGGCACTTATGGCAATACCTATGTATAATTCGGGATTCTTTTTTAATTTAAAGATGATCCTGTCCACAGTCAGTTACCTCTCATTCTGGGGTCCAAAACCCTGTATAAGATGTCGACAAGCAGGTTAATGACTATGACGATCATTGCGATTATCGCGATTATCGCCTGAACCACCGGATAATCTCTGTTGGCGATCGACGATATAAGAAGACGTCCGTAACCGGGTATCGAAAATACCTGTTCAATAACAAGACTACCCGCAACTATATCCGCAAGCGTCATTCCGAGAAAAGTAACGACCGGAATGAGCGCATTTTTCAGCACATGTTTGTACAGAACGTCCATCGTGGAATTACCCCTGCTGTATGCCGTTCTGACATAATCGAGCTTTCTTTCCGACAATATGGATGTTTTGAGAAGTTTTGTTGTCATTGCCGCCTTCGGTATGGCTATGGCCAATGACGGGAATACAAGGTATCCGAGAAACCTTGCAAAATTAACATCATATGACACGAATCCCCCCGGTGTGAACATATGGAGCAACATACCGAAAACGTATGTCACAAGTATTCCGAGGAAAAACGGGGGAATCGACATGGAAATCTGTCCGAGAACATCTATCGCCTTGGCAAGCGGTCTGTCCTCATATTTAGACGTTACGAGTCCTATAGGTACAGCAAGTACCACAACAAATATAAAAGACATCAGAGTGAATGTCAGTGTTATCGGAAGCTTCGATGCAAGCATGGATCTGACACTGACTCCGTAAGAAAGGGATGTACCCATGTCTCCGAAAAAGAACGATCCGAGCCATGAAAAATACCGCACAAAGAAGGGCCTGGTAAGTCCCATCTTCTCCCGAAGCGCCGAAAGCGCCTCGGGAGTGGCATTGATACCAAGCCTTGCGGTTGCTGCGTCACCCGGGATCAGTTCAAATGCAACAAACACGAATAAGGTGACGAGCAGTATTGTCACTATAAAAGTGATGAGTTTTTTAAGAACAGTTTTCATATATAAATTACTGATTTTTTAATCTGATCTTTGCCAGATCCTGAACATACAAAGGATAGAATACGTATCCCTCGAATTTGTCGGAAAGAGCGACAAATTCAACCATGTCCTGAATATAAATGTTTGCGGCATTCTCCGCAAGATTCTTCTGAAGATCTTTGTAAATGTTCACTCTCTCCTCATCGGATGAGGCGGTAAACACTTTACTGTATGTATCGTCATAATCGCTGTTCGAATAATTTGTGAAGTTATTGTCGGCATCGCTTCTGAACCTTCCGAGCATTGCTTCCGCGGTAAGCGATGACGCATCCACACCGATAAGCGTAGCTTCATAGTTCCTTTGCGAATATACATCAGACAGCCATGTATTCCACTCTACAAGCTTAATGTCTGCCGTTACGTTTACCTTTTTAAGCTGCTCCGCAACAACCTGCGCCGCATCAACATGCTGCTGGTAATTCGAAGGAACGGTTATCGAAAACGTGAAACCGTCGGGATATCCTGCTTTTGCGAGAAGATCCTTTGCTTTTTCGGGATCATACGGATATGAGTTCGAAAGATCAACATAGTATTTGGAAAAAGCCGGATACATACTGCTGCCGACAGGAAAACCCTTTCCGTTGCTTGTCAGCTCGAGGATGTTGTTAACATCAACCGCATATGAAAGCGCACGGCAAACATCGACATTGTCAAAAGGCTTTACCGCATGATTGAGGTAAACGGCCTGAACAAGGTTCATCTCACCTTCAAGCACGTTAAACTTATCCGAAAGCTGCTGAGCCTGTGTTGACGTTATTCTCGCAAACATATCAACGGAACCGCCGTTTAAGTTCATTACTATGGAATCGGCATTGGGGATAACCTTAAGTTCAACATTCTCGATGTTGGCGGGTGTTCCCCAGTATTCGTCAAATTTGCTGAGTATGATATTCTCCTGCGGAGAACGCGATACATACTTATACGGACCCGTACCTATCGGAACGGTCTTCGGATTGTCGTTATCCTTCGGGATTATGGCGGCATTCAGATTTGCGACATATGACGGAAAATCATTATCCGGACCCTTGAGACATATTTCAACGGTCTTCTCATCGTCAACAAATACATTTGCAATCACTGAAAAAGCCGGAATAAGGGATTGTTCTCCCGTTATACCGGCACTTTTTTCGATGCTGTATTTAACATCCTCTGCCGTGACTTCTTTTCCGTTATGGAATTTGACTCCGTCCCGAAGTGTGAATGTATAGGTCATTCCATCATCGGATACGGAATACTCTTTGGCAACGGCAGGGATAAGATTACCCGTTTCGTCGGGCTTTAAGAGCCCTTCGTAAATGTTGAACAAGATCTCCTTGGTTCCTGCCGCTACTGCTTCGTGTGGGTCAAGACTATCTTCCAGGTCTTGTGGAATACCAACAACTATCTTGGAAGACGCATCCGACTTATCACCTGAGCATGCGCCCAGTGCAACAGTCGGGATCAGTGCCACACACAAAGCAAGTGCAATGATTCTCTTCTTACTCATCTTGTGTGATCTCCTCTCGATCAATGTGATATTGCATAAAACACTCCGCACATATCAGTGCGGAGTGTTACAGCCTATTTAATTGTCATAATACTATTTAAGAACTTTCTTCAGCTCGTCCATGAATGTATTGACATCCTTGAACTCTCTGTATACCGATGCGAATCTTACATACGCAACTGCATCAAGATCCTTGAGCTTAGCCATTATGAGTTCACCGATTATACTGCTCGGTATCTCTTTGTCCTCATACGAGAATATCGCCGTCTCAACCTCATCTACTATCTGGCTGATCCTTGAAGCCGATACCGGGCGCTTATGGCATGCACGGAGAATACCCGCTTCGATCTTGGCCCTGTCATATGTCTCCCTGTTATTATCCTTCTTGATGATAATGATAGGGATAGTCTCGACTTTCTCATATGTTGTAAATCTCTTATCACACTCGTCGCATACACGACGACGTCTTATTGAATTATTATCGTCAGCGGGTCTCGAGTCAATAACCCTTGTGTTTTCATGACCGCAAAATGGACACTTCATAAGTTCTCTCCTGTTCTCTTATTTATTCTTGAGGAAATCCGGTATCTTTATCGACTTGGCCTCAACCTTGCTCTCAAGAGGAGCCGTGGGTCTTGATATTCCGGATAAAGAACTTACTGTACGCTGTGTAGGCTGCGAAGGTGTCGGAATACCCGGCTGAACCTGCTGTCCCAACTGCTGAGCAGGCATTGCTCCGGTCATTGCTGCCGCACCGGCCGGATTGTTCATAACGGGAGCGGCATTCTGAGCAAATCCCGCACCAGTCTGATTACCGTACATGGGCTGAGGCATATTGGGCATCATGCCTCCGAGCATTCCCGGCTGCATCTGTCCGATGCCGTTCATTGCAGGCATATTACCGGGCATACCCGGATTGGCCATACCCATGCCGGGCATACCCTGCTGGGGTCTTCTTGCATATCTTGCACCCGGCTGTGCCGTCGGCTGAGCCTTAACGGCATTCTCATCTATACCTGTTGCAAATACGGTAACCGTACATGTATCCGTTTCTCTGGAGTCGTCACGCGCACCCATTATCAGGTTAACTTCATCGCCCGTGATATCTCTTACGTATTCAACCGCATCATAAGCATCGTAAAGGGAAATATCACCGGATATGTTAACGATAAGATCGCTCGCGCCCTGTATCGTCGTCTCAAGGAGAGGGGAATTAACCGCAAGCTTAACAGCCTCAACGGCTTTGTCATCACCGCTCGCCATTCCGATTCCGAGATGTGCGATACCCTTGTCCTGCATTACGGTACGTACATCCGCAAAGTCAAGGTTGATGAGCGAAGGAACATTTATAAGATCGGTAATACCGCGTACACCTTGCTGTAATACCTCATCGGCCTTTTTGAGGGCATCGGCCATGCTGGTTCTTCTGTCTACTATATCAAGGAGCTTATCGTTGGGAATGACGATAAGTGTGTCAACGTTCTGTTTAAGCTTTTCTATTCCACCGATCGCATTCTCCATACGCTTTCTGGCTTCGAATCTGAAAGGCTTTGTAACGATACCGACGGTAAGCGCACCCTGTTCCTTTGCGATCTTTGCTATTACGGGTGCCGCACCGGTACCTGTTCCGCCACCCATTCCGCAGGTAACGAATACCATGTGCGCACCTTTGATGGCTGTTGCTATAGTCTCCGCCGACTCTTCGGCGGCTTTTTCTCCGATCTCGGGAACAGCTCCGGCACCAAGTCCCTGTGTGAGCTTCTCTCCGATCTGTAACAGTCTGTGTGAATTGCACATCTTAAGTGCCTGGCTGTCGGTATTGACCCCCAGGAACTCAACCCCGGCAATATTCTCTTCGACCATACGGTTGACCGCATTATTACCGGCCCCGCCGACCCCAACGACGAGAATTCTTGCTGCAGCTTCTACTTCATTGTTTTTAATCTCCAGCACGTCTGACTCCTCCTTACAATCACTAAACTATCCCTCATATTTATTACTTGTGTCTGAAAATTATCCAACCACAATTTGTTACGTCAACAATATTACGTAAACCCATACAAACATATAATATATATATTTGTTTAATTATTCAACACTTTTTTTTATTTTTCTCTATTTTTTTTATTCTTTGGCTTCTTCTTCAGCCTCTTCACTCTCGGCTTCTTCGGGCTCGGGTTCTTCTTCCTTGTCCTTGTCAAACGAGAAGTTGACTTCCTCGCCTACGTAATTTTCCATATGAAGCACTCCGGAATACCCTTTAAGTTGCGGAAGCAGAAGGTGCATCTCATTGATTTTCTCATCAATGTAATCATCCGTTCCGAGTGATACTCTCGCATCACCGAAATAAAGCGTGATACGGCTGTCCGAATCAAAAGCTATCCTGTCCGTTGTGATCTCATACTTCCCGAGAAGCTGCGTGACATTGAGGATCGTCAGGAAAACAGACGGATCCCTGACCGGAAGCGGCTCATGAAGCACAACATGATCGTATGACAGGCCGGTAACGAACGGAATGCCTTCGATCTTCCTGTTGGAACTCTCGACAACTATACCGTCCTTATCGAAATACATGTAATGTCCGAGATACTCAACGTATCCTGCAACCGCTTTTTCATATACGTTTATACGAACGGAGTTGGCGCTGACAATATCAACATCCATCTTCTCGATAAACGGAATGTCTTCTATGCTCTTGTTGCGGTATATAACCGAGAGTATTAGCGAGTTATACAGATACGGGCCGTTGAAGACCATATCCTTGATCTCTTCTTCGGTATAATGCGAATTACCGGTTACAGTAACGCTTGTTATCGAATAATTATGCCACAAAAAAGCGGCGACCCCGCACAGGACTCCCATGATCACGACGATCGTAAGAAGCACCCTGATGACTTTGTTGCTCTTAAAAACCTTGGGGAGCTTGGGCATTGGCGGGAGCTTGGGAAGCTTAGGCATCTTTGGCATGCTATCCCTCCAGCCTTATGCTTCTTGAAACGCTCAGTACCAGCCCCATTTCCGCCAGCAGGAACACGATCGACGATCCTCCGTAACTGATGAACGGAAGGGTTATTCCCGTATTGGGTATCGTATTTGTGACAACGCTTATGTTCAGTATGACCTGAATGGAAATATGAGCCATTACTCCGACAACGAGAAGAGCTCCGAACATATCCTGGGCATTATTGGCAATGACCATGAATCTCCAGATCAGGATCATGAACAGGATGATGATGGCTATTGCACCGAAAAGGCCGAGTTCTTCACATATTATCGAGAAAATCATATCGTTCTGGGCTTCCGGCAGATACCCGAGCTTCTGGATACTCTCACCCAGTCCCTTTCCGAAGAAATTGCCGGACCCTATCGCGTAAAGCGCCTGAAGCGTCTGGAAACCTTTGTTCGCGGCATAACTCTCGGGATCCATCCATGCTTTGATTCGGGCAAATCTGTACGACAGGCCTGTCGGTATGACATCGTATTTGACAAGAAGAATGACAATTACCGCCAGCGCCACGGCAATACCCGCTATAACAAAGTATTCCTTGTACTGGGGAGTTGCGACGAACAGCATCATAAGAACGATGCAGAATATTATTATGGCTGAACTGAGGTTCTGGGTGATGGTCAGTACGCAAAGCGCATGAGGAACAGCCATTCCTATGACAAGCAGGAATCCTTTCTTTGTCTTGATGGCTTCGGAATACTTACACACTACAGACGCAAAGAATATGATAAGCGCAAGCTTTGCGACCTCTGCCGGCTGCAGTGACATACCGAGGTTCAGCCATCTTCTCGCACCGCCGGCCTCATAACCGAGGGGTGACAGAACAAGAAGGATAAGGACGAGTGATACAACATAAGCCACAAACGCAAATCTCTGGACAACGTGATAATCGATGACCATTATGACGAGCATGACCGCTATACCGATCGCCGATGCCACAGCCTGCTTCCTGAAATAGAATGCCGGGTCCTCGAATTTGATGTTGGCCTCGTAAGAGCTCGTGGAATAAAGCATTACAAGCCCGAAAAGTATCAGGAACACAACTATGAACAGCATAGTGTAATCGAAGAAATATTTTGTTTTTTTCTTTTGGGGTCTCGTCTGTTCACTCATAGACTCTTAACTATAGCCCTGAAAGCATTTCCTCTTTCTTCGTAACTTCTGTACATGCCTCTCTCCTCGCACGCGGGTGAAAGCAGAACGGCCTCGCCGGGGTTGGCGTGACACGTGCAGATACTTATCGCTTCCTCGAGATTGTCGGCATATATATAATCATTGAATCCGTGCTCATGAGCACAGCTTGCCATTCTCTCCTTTGTCTGTCCGATAAGAACGAGCTTCTTGACCTTACCGCGGAACGAATCTATCCATTCACCGTAATCCGCACCGCTGTCATAGCCCCCACCTATAAGGTAGGTCGGACAGTCCATGGCCTCGATGCCGTTGATCGCCGATCCCACATCGGTTCCCTTGGAATCGTTATAGAATCTCACTCCGTTCTTCGTTGCAACGTACTCGACTCTGTGGGCAACCGGTTCAAACTCTTTGCATGACTTAATTATGTTGTCCGTCGGAATACCGTATTTGTATGCGGCCGCTATCGCCGCAAATGCATTCTCGAGATTATGATTGCCAACTATCCGAAGGTCGGATGTCTTCATGAGCTCGCGCTCACCCCACCCGTCTCTGAGTATTATTCTGTCATTAATAAGGAACAGTCCTCTTTTGAGTTCACGTTTTGTCGAAAAGAAGAACGGCCTCGGGGCATCCTGCGTTACGTCGAGCTTCATTCCGAACGCTCTCGTTATATCGTCCTCATAGTTTAAGATCACGCGGTCCTTTACGGTCTGTTGGGCCGTAACCTTTTCGATAAGTTCCTTATACTCGGAGAAAGGCAGGCCCGAATCATTCGCCTGCTTGATATTTATTATTACGGATACAACGGGATGAAACGTATCCGCCAGTTCAAGGTGTTCCTCGCTCATCTTGATGACCGTCGTGGAATCCCTTGTTGTCTGGAACACGGAATCCGCATATGAATCCGACGAATCCACAATAAAAGCGTTTCGTGTCCTGTCCTTTATTATCTTGCCGAGAAGCGAAGTGCAGCTCGTCTTGCCTTTTGTACCGGTTACCGCAACAACCCTTCCGCGATCATACGAAAACGCAAGTTCTGTCTGTCCGATAACCTTATGACCGAGTGCCGACAGTTCGAGTATCAGGTCCTTGTATCCGAGGGCATCATCGGTGATCACGACATCTCCAACCGCAGACAGAACGCTTTCCGGGAGCGTTGCGACATATACCGCAGCTTCCTCGGGACTGTTGAGGCCCTCTATGATATCTTCCTCATAGACGGAGTCGTCCGTTGCCAGTACAATGCACGAGTTCCCTTTTGCCATCAGAAGATTGGCGGGAAGAACCGTGCTCATCCCTTTTCCGATAACAAGTGTTTTCATTTCCTTACTTATCTCCCCTTTTTATATCTTCACAGCACCGTTAATCCCACAGATCCGAAACCGGTTCGATCGGTTCGCCTGTCTGCGGATCAAGGAGAATGCCGCTTGTCGGATCTATCGCGTATCCTGTCGCGGGGTCTATCTCCACTTTCCTGTCGGTGGTGTCTTCTTCATCAAGTTTGTTTCCGTTTTCATCCACGAAGGTTATCGCTCCGTTTGATTCCTTCTTCTCGGTACCGTTCTGCTCCTTGTCCTGATCGACGATTATCTCGCCTTCAACCTCAACGCCTTCCTCTTCTCCGGATGAACCTTTTGAGAAATCCTGCTGCTTCTCGGCAAGTTCTTCGGCTTCCTTCTCGGTAAGTTCTTCCGTCTGGAATATACCCATATACGGAAGGACCTCCGTGAGAATGTCTTTGCACAAAACGGCTGCGTATTTGGAAACGGCCTGGTTTCCGGTGTTGGGTTCGTCCACAACGACATAGCAGACTATCTGCGGATTATCGGCGGGTGCGAACGACATGAACGAAACGACATAATTGTGCTTATCACGGGGGTATTTCTCGGCAGTTCCCGTCTTACCTCCGATCCGGTATCCCGCGGGTCTTGCGCTCTTCCCGGTACCGTTGTCTACAACACCTATGCAGAGTTCTCTCATCTTCGCGCTCGTCTCTTCGGAAACGGTCTGCTTGAGTATCCTCGGCTCAACCGTTTCAACCGTGGCACCGGCAGAATCAAGAACCTTCGTCACGACATGGGGCTTGTAGTAATATCCTCCGTTTATGAGACTGCAAAATCCCGTTACCATCTGTATCATGGTAACGTTGAATCCCTGTCCGAACGAACTGATGGCAAGGTCGGTCGGAGTCATCGTATTGACGTCAAATACGAGGGAATTGGTCAGTGCCTCACCGGTAAGGTCTACATTTGTCTTGAGACCGAAGTTGAATATCTGATTGTACTTCATGAATACGTTCTTGCCGATAGCGGCACCGATCTTCATGAACGCGATGTTACAGGACTGCTCAATGGCACCCGCAAATGTGAGAGTTCCGTGTCCGAGACGGTTGCTGCAGTGGATCTCGTGATCTCCGACCGTCATAACACCGTTACATACATATGATTCATCGCCTTTAAGTATTCCGTCCTCGAGACCTGCCGCCATCGTGAACGGCTTCATCGTCGATCCCGGTTCGTATGTGAAGTTGATACAGAAGTTCTTCCATAAGGCGTTGAGCGCTTCCATCTTGGCATCTTCATAAGCCTTCTCATAGGCCTCCGCATATGTCAGGCCCTCGTACGGATCATCGCTTCCGGAAGGGTTCTCTCCGTTCTCTTCATTGTTGCCGCCGACATTTATATCAATGTTTCCGGAAGAAGTATTTTCTTCCTTATCTTCCTTGTTATCCTTTTCCTCTTCCTTGGCCTCACCGTTATTTCCCTCCTCGGGTATGATGCCTTCCGAAGTCCGGTTCTCAAGAGTCATGTTCCTGACGGCCTCGGCGATCTCTGCATCATTCATATGCTCAAGATCAGCACCCGGATCAAGTATCCCGTTCATAAGGCCGTACTTGTCGGGATCGAGTTCAACCTCTATGTCAAGCCCGTCTGTATTTCTCGGATCGTTGAGGTTGTACGTGGGATAGCTTGCCATCGCAAGTATCTCGCCGTTATTCGGGTTCATAATTATAACGCCGGTATTCGTGGATCCCGCACCTTCACGCGCTTCATCCCTGTGTTCCTCGTTAAACGCGAGAATGTTCTTCTCCACGATACTCTGTATGTTCACGTCAAGGCTCGTAACAAGCGTCTTGCCGTCCTGTGCGGGTTTAAGTGTCCTCTCCAGGTTCTCGTCATCATTGAGGTATCCGTATTCTCTTCCGTTTGTTCCGACAAGAACATCGTTATAATATTCCTCGAGTCCGTACGCGCCCTCATTCTCACCCTGAACAAATCCGATAACATCACAGGCAAGCGAATTGTACGGATACTGACGGATATATGTATCCTCGAGCCACACGCCCGTAAAATCAGGGTACATGGACGGATTGTTGACCATGTTCATGATCTCGCTTACCGCCTCGTAGCTCTGCTTCTTGGCAACTATTCTGTACTGGCTGTCGGGATTGGAAAGGATGAAGGTCCGAAGCTCGTCCTTCGTATATGTGAATTCGACAGGTGTGGAAAAAAGCGCCGTGATCGTGCTCTCGATCAAAGCACCGTCATCTTTGTTGAGCGTCTTTGAATCGACACAGACGTTATAAACCTTCTGACTGACGGCGATCTTTGTATTGTTGCGGTCTACGATATCACCGCGTTTTGCGGGTATCGTAACGCTGTCGTATGCCTGTTGGGACAATACCCTCTTCTTGTACTTCTCGCCGTCATTACGGTTTATGATAAACAGGCGGATCCCTAAAAAACCAAAAGCCACCAGTATCATTACAAACAATACTGCCAGCTTTATTGACATCTTCTGTGTGAATATGTTTGATCCGTTCTGCTTACTCCGCTTAGCCAAAACCGTATATCCTTTATGCTATCCGGAGATCACCCGTATCATTCGATGGAAACAAACTGTCTGACGTAATCGGTTCCTTCGCTGTTATATACAACGATCTGCTCATCGCTTGCATATGTCATTCCGAGCTCATCCATGGCGCGTTTCTTAATGTTCTCCAATCCTATCGCGCCCTTGATGCGGCTCTCGTAGTCGTCGTTTTCCGCACGAAGTCCCTGCAGTTCGACTTCCATCGCCGAGATCGTATTAACATACGTCGTAAGCGAGGACTGCAGGCG
Organism: Lachnospiraceae bacterium; assembly: GCA_024698285.1. Lineage (GTDB taxonomy): Bacteria > Bacillota > Clostridia > Lachnospirales > Lachnospiraceae > UBA2868. The sequence continues at coordinate 33,677 of JAILRJ010000065.1, forward strand.
AATATACTGTACGCAGACGATACCCGTAAGTACCATCGCAAGTGTCATGAAAATCATGAACCCGGGATTCATACCCGTATCCCTGTCAATGTTCTTGCGGGACTTGGCAGACAGCTTCCTGGGTGATCTTACTTCCTTTTCAATTGGTCGAAGGGCTCTTGCCGTATTACCGTAAACGTAATCTCTTTTTCTGGCAGCCACTAAAACACCTTCTTTCCGAGTATACTATATCTTGTGTCTAATATCAAAGATTTTTACAAAATATTCCGTTTTTTTATTTTTTCTCGAATATCCTGAGCTTTGCGCTCTTAGCTCTGGGATTATCCGTCATTTCCTCTTCATCCGGCAGTATCGGCTTTCTCGTAATGATTTTCCCCTTGGGGGTATTACCGCATACGCAGACCGGAAAATCCGGAGGGCAGGTGCACGGATCCTGCGCGTTTTTGAATATGTTCTTGACGATCCTGTCTTCCAGCGAGTGGAACGTGATCACCGCTATCCTTCCTCCCGGATTCAGAAGGTCTATCATATCGTCAAGTGTATCGGTCAGTACTTTGAGTTCGTTGTTAAGTTCGATGCGAAGTGCCTGAAATGTCTGTTTGGCCGGATGCCCCGCCGTTCTTAATACTTTTGCGGGTACCGATGCCTTTATGATCTCGACAAGCTCTCCCGTTGTCTTAATTGGGCCGCCTTCCCTGGCTGCCGTAATGTGTTTTGCGATAGATGCGGCAAACTTCTCCTCCCCATACATCCTGATGACCCTTGTAAGCTCATCGCGGGAATAGCCGTTCACTATGTCTGCCGCCGTCTTCGCACCTCTTGTATCCATCCTCATATCAAGAGGCGCATCACTTCTATAGGAAAATCCCCTCTCGGGCGTATCAAGCTGATATGATGATACTCCCAGATCCAGCAGTATGCCGTCGACCTTTTCTGTTCCCAGCGTCCCGAGCACCTGCAGGATGTTGCAGTAGTTGTCACGTACTATCGTGACGTTTGTAAATCTTTCAAGACGTTCCCCGGCGGCTGCAACTGCCGCTTCGTCCTGATCTATCCCGATCAATCTCCCCTGATCGTTCAGTTTCTCGAGAATGTGATACGAGTGTCCGCCGCCTCCTAACGTGCCGTCCACGTAGGTCCCTTCAGGCCGTATGCGAAGCCCTTCTATCACTTCCCTCAGCAGAACCGATTTGTGATCAAATCCCACTTCTGGCTCCTTCCTCTTCCCCTAGATGGAGAGCCCCAGTTCCGCCATTTCTTCAGCGATGTCATCGATGTTGTCGATGTCGGTCTGGCTGTTCCATTTCTCTTTATCCCAGACTTCTATCTTGTCAATAACGCCTGCAAGAACAACATCTTTGTCAAGTCCGGCATACTCCCTTAAGTTGCCGGGGACCAGGACTCTTCCCTGTTTGTCCGCTTCCACAGCCACCGCGGAACCCGCGATCGCACGGACGTAAGTTCTGATATCCTTATTGGCCGGCAGAGCTTGGATCTTTTTCATGAAGGTTTCCCAGGCCTCATTCGTATAGATCGCAAGACAACCATCATTTCCCTTTGCTATCACGAAAGCTTCCCCAAGCTGTTCGCGGAACTTTGTAGGGAC
>JAILRJ010000075.1:0-63244 GCA_024698285.1 Lachnospiraceae bacterium
CTTATTCTAAATACTGATGTCATATCGTTTTAGTGCTGCTACAATCTCGATAATACTTTTCGATCCCAAGTTTCTGACCCTTTGTAGTCCTTCTATGCCAAGGTCACGTATGTCACCCATATTCTGTATTCCCGCCCGAATAAGGCAGTTATAGGCTCTCACGGAAAGATCGAGATCCTCGATATCAACGAGATATGGATTATACTTTGCAAACGGTAATACATCATCTTCGAGTTCATCATCCAGATCTATAAGATCTTCATTGCTATAATCCGTGATGGTATCCGGTATTACCTTTGGTGCATTATTTCTGAGCGTATGCTTTATCCTCGATAGTTCACGCTTTACACGATTACATGAATATTCCAGATTCGATGAGATATCCAGCAAGGAGCATCCCTCTATGTAATACTGCTTGAATATGGTATATCTGGTCGAAACAAATAACCCACTTCTTATAAGGCTGTAAAGATTACTGATAAGACAGAAAGAATACTTCTCGATATCTATAGATGATATTCCCATATCAAGCAAAACATTCTCTGGATATCTGTTTATGACAGCTGTCACCTTCATCCCTCCTCCTGTGTCATTGTATTCTGTTAATGTACTGTACAACAATATACCAATAGTTCAGTTTTCTCCTTCTGCCGTCTGGTCCTTGGTGCGCTACCTGGTATAAGGTTACGGCGAACACTTCCCCGGATCCCGGTCTTATTACGGCATAAGGTATTAAGTTTTCAAGGAACAATATAAAAGCGATATTCAAATCCAAAGTCCGGGCAAACTACGCCCATAAACTTTGTCATCCAGAATATCGCTTCTTTAATAATTGCCTTCTTGGCTTCTCTATGACAAATTATATCTAATAATCGTATCAGAAAAAATAAACCGTTGGTTTACTATTTCATCTTCTATTGTTTCCAGATATAACCTTTATATAACCTTTTCCTTATAGTAATTCGTGGTTAGGTTAATTCTAATGCCACCCGTTTTGTTCGACAAACAAAATATAGCTTCGGTTATTTTTGCCGAAGTTGAATGCATTCATATCCATTGCGGCAGCAATTACACCTAACCATGTCCCAAGCAGAATATTTATTAATAGTTCTACCCAGACAGAATTATTCGAATCAATATAGTTTACGGCACCGTTAGATGTACTTCTAAGATACTTTACGCTATTCTTTTGTTTGTTGCTCTGAACAATGTTCCAGATACCAACAATTATCGGCACTACTCCGTAACAAAACCATATAGTTAAAGCACCAATGACAAGCTGAACAATGCCAATAATAAGCCATGCTGTAGCAGCACTATCAAGTTTATTTAAAAACTGCCTATATATGGAAACAGCACGTTGGGGATCTATCCTGTTTCCTCCTTGTACCTGAGTCGATATGGCTGAAGGAGGCTGAACCGATTGTGCTGAATATGCCTGTTCAGGTTGCTCATAATACTCTTGTTCCTTAACAATTTCCAGGTTTTCCTCGCTTTTAACAATTTTAGTTCCACAATTTGGACAAAATGTGTTATCAGCTCCAATTTGAGCTCCGCAGCAACTGCAAAAATTATTCACTCCTCTTTACCTCCCTCCAAATCAGGCCCATATATTGTTACATTCCAAGTATTGTTTTCAATTGATCATGAAAGAATACCGCTGAACTCTTCACTTTCCTTTGCTTGCATAAGATAAAATGCCTATTGTCTATTTCTTCAGCTATAGCTTTGTCAATTGAGTCTAGTATCATCCCATAATAGTCAATTGCTTTTTTCTCATCCGCAGGAACACCTATGCCATACGTGTACATTTCCCCTGCCTTGAAACGTCCTTTTTGATTTCCAGCCCATGCCGCTTTTTCGTAGTAAAACAATGCCTTACCATAATCAAGCTTTGTTCCTATTCCATGCTCGTACATTTCACCGGCATAATACATTCCCGGTGAATAATTATTCTTTGAAGATTCCTCAAAATAATAAAGAGCCTTTGCATAATCTTTGCTTGAGTTGATTCTCTTATAATATGAAAGCCCTGCATTAAACATTCCAATGGGATTACCACTCTGTGCAGCTTTCTCAAAGTATTCCAATGCTTTCATCTGATCAACTCCAACACCGATACCATTTGCATACATCAAACCAAGATTGACCTGAGCGCCTGAGTGCCCCATTTCTTCAGCCTTCAAATAGTATTCCATAGCCTTAGAAGGATTTACATCTACTCCAAACCCTTTTTCATTCATTACCGCCAGATGGTATAAGCCATTTACTGAACCTCTTCTTGATGCTTCTTCAAAATAAGTTAGGGCTTTATTGTAATCTTTTCTCGTTCCAGTTCCATCTCCATACATCACTCCAACAATATCCATAATATTAGGATCGCCATGTTTTGCGGCCATTTCATAGTAATACAAGGATTTGGCTAGGTCTTTTTCTACACCTTTTCCGCTTTTATACATCTCCGCCAAGCGAACCTGCCCATTATAGTTTCCTTTTTCTGCAGCTCGTTCAAAACACTCCTTGGCCTTTGAATAGTTTTGATTTATACCTTCGCTAGCCAAATATATTTCTCCCATTCTAATCAATGCAACGTCGGAACCTTTTTCTGCGGCCATTTCATAATATTTCAATGCCTTATCAAAGTCCTTCTCAACTCCATCCCCACGTTCATACATCATGGCCAAGTGATTTAAGCCATCATAAGATCCATTTTGTGCAGCTTTCTCAAAGCATTCTAAAGCTTTTGAATAATCCTTTTGGGTTCCAACTCCATCCCCATACAACATACCCATTCTATCAAAAGCTGTAGCAAATCCGTTTTCACCAGCCTCTTCGTAACATTCCAATGCCTTGGAAATGTTTACATCTACTCCATACCCCTTTTCATAGAATAATCCAACACGAAACTGTGCTTCCTCATCTCCCTCTGTAGCAGCCAAGTCATAGTATTCTAATGCCCTTTTATAGTCCTTTTCTACTCCTTTTCCATTTTCATACATTACGCCCAAACAGAAATATCCCCTACTGTATCCATTATCTGCAGCCATTTCAAAATACTCTATAGCCTTCGAGTAGTCATTTTGAATTTCTGGTTGTTCAGCATACATAATACCTGCCCTGTTCATAGCCTCTGCATGCCCTTTTTTAGCTGCCATTTCATAATACTTAAGAGCCAGGGGGTAGTCTATTTCTACTCCCGTTCCCTCTTCATACATCAAACCAAGATGAAATTGTCCATCTGCTAAATCATTTTCTGCTGCCTGTTTAAAGTATTGTAATGCTTTTGAATAATCGCGTTGAGTTTCTATTCCATCATGATACATAGCTCCTGCTCTGTCTTGTCCCTGTGCATCACCATTTAAAGCAGCCAATTCATAGTATTGAAGTGCTTTTGATAAGTTGATATCTCCTACCAAACCACTTTCATACATATATCCCAAATAATACTGACCCTCTGCCAACCCGCTCTCTGCAGCTTTTTCAAAGCACTCAAATGCTTTTTTATAATCGGATTCAACCCCCAGTCCACCCAAATATTCCATTCCAAGGAGGTAAGTTGCAGGCATATGTCCTAGTTCTGCTGCCTTTTGATTGTAAACAAATGCTTTGGAATTATTCTTTTCTACGCCATCACCCCGTCTATACATACTAGCCAAGTTGAAATATCCCTCTGCACTACCATTTTGTCCGGCTTTCTCATAACATTCTGCTGCTTTTTCATAATTAATTTCTGTTCCCTCGCCATTTGCATACATCACTCCGAGATAATTTAGCGCAATATCATTTCCTTGATCTGCCGCCTGCTTAAATAAAGCAAACGCTTTAGCATAATCCGGCTCCCCTACTTCTCCATATTTGTACATTATTCCCAAATTGACCTGGGCCAATACTTCCCCCTGTTCAGCCGCCTCTTCAAAGCACTTCTGAGCTTTTTCATAGTCCTCTGCTACACCTTCTCCGGTTCTATAGCAACTTCCAATATTAACTAAAGCTTTTATACTACCATTCTCCCTTGCCTTCTCATAGTATTCTAATGCCCTCGAGCGATCAACATCAACGCCGTTTCCATACTCATACATCAAGCCTATACTAAACAGAGCTTCAGGATTGCCATCAGCCGCCGCTTTTTGATAGTACTCCATCGCTTTGGAGTAATCTTGCTCTACACCGTCTCCACGTTCATACATCAGTGCTAAATGACATGTAGCAGCTGATGAGTTATTACTTGAAGCTTGTTCAAACAAAGCAAAAGCTTTGGAATAATCTATTTCCACACCCATTCCATTTACATACATAACGCCTAAGCAGTCCCGCGCCTCATCGTCGCCATTTTCAGCCGCTTTTTCGAAATACTCAAATGCTTTGTTATAGTTCTTTTCCGTCCCCTGCCCATTCAAATACATAGCAGCAACTTGATACTGCGCAATAGTACTTCCATTGTCTGCTGCTTCAAGGTAGTATTTCAAAGCAAGTTCATAATCTCTCTCAACTCCATCCCCATCATAGTACTTGTTTGCCAACTCTACAGTTTGTTCAGTTGATGCAAAGCCCTCTGAATGATCATTGATAATGTGTTTGATGCTAATACCTGATTCCTTGCGTCTCCGAATTTTAAGTTCAGAAAAGTCAAATCTATCATCTATAAGGTTCTTTTCGACAGTCTTATTCTGCTCTCTAATTTCCTTTTCAATCTCACTCAAGAGAACAGTTATTCTTTCGAATTCTTCTTTAGATTCATTAAGAGCATCTCTCTGTTTATCTTCGAGTTCCGTTTGAATATGGGTAAGACTATCACTTGGGTTAATTCCAATCGCCCTTAACCTTTTTTCGACTTCCTTATTCATCCATTACATCCTCCTCTATTACAGTAAACAAATCCTGATCCGAGTATTCCTTAATTTTGTCTTTTGAACTAGCAATTCTTGAATTCTGCCTTATTATTATTTCATCAACTATATTACGTACTCCCCTTGCGTTGCCGAATTCTTTTCCATTATCTTTTTTTCTCTTTTCTATCAGCGCTTTAGCTTTCTCCAAAACGCACTCATTCATTTTCATGTTCCGCTCATTTTCCATCATGTATCTAAATATGGTCATAAGCTCATCAATACTATAATCTTCAAATTTGATGGTTCGAGGAAATCTACTTCTTAATCCGGAATTAGTTGAGAGAAATTCATCCATATTCTCCTCGTATCCAGCAAGAATTACCATAAGAGAATCTCTTTTTTCTTCTACCAAGGAAAGTAAGGTTCCTATCGCTTCCATACCAAACATATCTCGCTCATCAAGACATAACTGATACGCTTCATCAATGAAGAGAATGCCTCCATCAGCATCTGCAACCTTAGCCGCAACCATTGCTGCTGTATTGCCTTGATATTGGCCAACAAGGTTTTCTCTTTTTGCTAAAACAAATGAATCTTTTTTTAAAACACCTAGCTTTCTATATATTTTCCCCAGAAGAGTTGCAACCGTTGATTTCCCCGTCCCTGGATTTCCTGAAAAGATAAGATGCATTGTCTTTACATTATTCTTTGTTTCAATGCCACGCTCTTTTAATAGATTAGAATACTCAACTGCTCGTACAATATCGTTAACCTGTTCTTTAACTCCTTTTAATCCTACAAGTGATTGCAGTTTATTTAACAAGTCTTCAATCGACTCATCATCCTTATCACATCCGCTTGACACTTCCTGAATATCCTCTCTCTTCACAAGTTTCCTTTCAAGATTAGTGTACCTTCTTATACTTGGATCTTTATCAGATTCAAGTTCATTATTGTATACTCGAATTTTAACAGTCTCTTCTACTCTTTGTACCAGATTTCTCACACCTCGGGCATTACCAAATCCCGGTTTTTTCGATTGTACAGAGATAAAAGACTTTATCATGTCATTTGATATACTATGAGTGTCGATACAATATCCATCAGATTGTACAATTAGTTGAAATATCTCAAATAATTCATCTAAATTATAGTCTTCAAATGTGATAATGTTCTGCTCCGGTATGCGACTTCTAAACCCTTTGTTCGCTTTCAGAAAGGATTCCATCTCTGATGTATATCCAGCCAGAATAACCATCAAACTATTTCGCCTGTTTTCCATTTCCTGAATAAGCGTGTCTACAGCCTCATGCCCAAATGAATCATTCATACTATTAACTAACGAATATGCCTCATCAATAAAAAGAACTCCTCCATCAGCTTCTTCGCAAATCTTCTTTACACGCTGTGCAGTTTCACCTACATACTGACCAACAAGGTCTGCTCTGGAAACCACTTTTACACCCTGTTTTCCATTTGGCAATATGCCCAACTCACAGTAAATATTCCCTATGATTTCTGCAACAGTTGTCTTTCCTGTTCCCGGTTCTCCGTTAAAAACCATATGTAAAGTTTGGTTTTTCTTCTCACTAATCCCCAGTTGCTCATTCCTTAAGGATATCTTCATCATCTGAATCTGCTTTGTTACAATTTTCTTCACTTCCTCAAGTCCTATAAGGCTATTCAGTCGATCAAGATACACTTGTAGTTGGTCTGATGAATCCAAAAAATCAATAGATTTTTCATCTATTTTTGCAAGATTCTCATCCGAATTATCTTTACCATAAAAGAAAAAGTCTGATGCCATTTGCTTTACCGCATCATTCAGATACCTTTCAACTATCGCCCCATTCAAAAACCCATCAACAAGCATCTGAGTTTGCAACTTATCTTTTATAATCGGACCACAAACCTCATCAACATGTAATTGGTTTTTCCTTGCAATAATCTTCATCATATCCCATAACTCATCCGTGGAATAATTACCAATTTGGATTGTGTCAAATATATAGTTCTCTATTGTTGGATCATAATACTTTAACAAATCAATGCCTCTTTTTCCTCCAGATAGAATAAACACCCTGTCAATTCCACCTGTTTTCATTATATCAGTAATAGAAAGGACCGTATTTCGTCTTATGCTATCATTTATGTCCTCATCACTAACAAACTCATCTATATTCTCAAGAATAACTATAATTCTATTCTCATTTATGACTTCCTTAATTTGATCCAGTATTCCCGAATCAACCAACAATCTGGAATTGAAACTTAAGGTCTTACATTCCGATTCGAATACATTATCTTGAATATATCTAGCGACTGTTTCTGCTAAGATTGTTTTCCCTGTTCCACGTCCGCCGCAAATGAGGAAGTTTACATTCTTAATAATCGACTCCTCAAAACCGCTTTCTTTACGAATATCCTGAAATTTCCATGCGTCATGTAGTAATTGAAGCTTTGTTTTGGCATCATCCATTCCTACGATATCTTCGAAATAACTCAAAACTTCTTCTGAAACACTCCTATCAATATTCATTTATTATTCCTCCGTATCATAAAGTTTACACTCATTTTATCATTAATACTGACGATTCACTATGGACCTATACTATAAAAGTGACTATAAAGTCATAGTATCTCCCAGATCCATAAGAATTAATTAACAATCAGTTTATTATAAACTATCCTGTGGGTCGAAAGATATCAGTTTTCATCCTGGATCCAAAAATACCGGTTAGTGTACTCCACTATCCTCTCCATCACTTTTTCATATATATCGCCATCAACAAAACACTTTATGATAGCCTTCACCCTGTTAATATTATGTCCGGCCACCAGGCTCATGAGAGCAAAGTTAGCATACGAGATAAGAATACTATCTATGGTGTTATCAAGCGGATCTGGGGGGATATTCTCTATCAGATCTCCATCAATAGCCTCTTTCGCCCTTTCATTTATATAGGCTATGAGTTTGTCATCAGACTCTTCAGTTTCCTCTAAAACGTTCCTTATCGAACTGATACCATGTTTTCTTGCTGTCCTCCATATTGAGTACAAATGACCTGAGATTTCAATAAATCGAGACATGTTACTGCTGATAATGTTTTTTTCTTCTGTTGTGATCTCCAGTCCGACCTCTTCTTCAGCAGCAGATTTGTCACTCTCCGCTCTTAATTCATCAGAATCCCGTGACATAATATGTTTGACATAGTTATTGATCTCATCTATTGACATCGTTTCGTTGTCACCCTCTCTTATTATCCACCTGGGGCGTCTGAACGAAACTATCTTCTCCCTTGGCTCTTCAACAGTCCTAGTTTCTTCAAAAGACGTTTCGTATATAGCATCTTCTTTGCCATATTCCGCATATCCTATGGAAATATCTGTTACATTGCTTCTTTCCTTACGCTCAACCCAACAACTGCTTCCCTTTGTGAAAGGATCTACTTCCATAAGAATATCAAGACACAAGCGGTCATAATACTTGTCGCAATTCTTGCAGATTTCATTTATCGGGCGAAGATCTGACTTCATGTGATCACTTATCATATCCGCAATCGTATCATAATCAAAACAATTTTTTCTGAACTTGGCATGCTTAATGAGTTCATCGATAGACATGTTATTTGAATCTTCTACCAGTCTGTGCATAAAATCAATGGCAATATCTGCTATATTCTCGCCTGCATACTTCTCACAGATCTTTTCAACAATACCATCTTCTATACTTCCCAAATTGTAGTTGTTGATGATTATTTCCATCGTTAGCTACTCCATAAACATTGATACTTTTCGAAGTTCCTAAGATTAATGAATCATTTTAACATCTTGAGTAATCATGTTGAAAAGCATTATGAAGCTACTCTTACTACTGAGACCATCTCTTCAAAAGAGCTTCTGACTTTTTTATAGAAGTTATAGCCAGCCGTTTCGCCTAGATTCCTCAAGCAAAATATGTAGAAATCCTGGCGATTGTCGCACCCTGCCAGTCCTCTGATCAGCAACTCAACGGTTTCTGTCGATGGTTTAGTTCCTATTCTATCTTCAATAGAATTAGATATCTTCACCTGGATTGTTGTATCCATAAGTCTGACATCTACACCATATCTGTCCGGATCTTTCACTTTTTCGGAATCTTTAATTCCATATATACCACAGATATTTCGGATCTTCTCATTAATATCCTTCTTTTGGAATAAGGCCATCTTAGACTTGACATACACATAGCTGGGCGAATTCTCCCAGATCTCATCATCCTCTCCTATAAACGTCTTTCGAATTATTGTGTTTCCAAATGATTTGGCCATAGGAACGATCATGTCATATCCCGTGTCACGCGAAATAATGTAATATACTTCCTCCGGCTTCATTTCATGGAACAGGTATCCGACAAGTTGGAAATCCAAAGCGTTACTCGTACCGGCAACAACTCTTCTGAAATCAAAACTTGCACTGCAATTATCCAAAAGATATATCGGTATCGTTTCGCCGTTATCAGAATAAAAAACAACTATTTTATCTTCCTCTGATAACGCTTCCATCCCCAAAAGACCGCTATGATGAACATTTTCATAATCAACCAAGTATGTGGCCATATCTTGTCCTCCTATTCTAATCGCAACCATAATAACTCGTGAAATAAAAAAAGGGCATAAACCAACGGTTTACACCCTAATAAGAATCATTCTAAAATACACAGACTTTAAGTCAAGCACCAATATCTTATGTTATTTTATAGTGTTCATCAAAGAATCTGTCGAACACATCCATATCGATCAATGTGATAGTGTTGACCTTATACAATGCCCCGGCCTCTTTAGCGATTCGGACAATCATCCTGCGTTCCATCTGGAAGTTGCGCATTGCTTCCTGTACCCTCATGAACCGCCGGAATCCCTCCTCCTCTTGAACTATCTGCTTGATCCTTGCCAATGATCTTTCACTTGCTTCCTTCATTTGTGGCCTCCTCCCTCTTAACTTTGTATTTTTCAAGATTCTCATCGAACAGTCTTTTACTGATCACACAGCTCCGATTGATCTTGTAAAGTGCACCGGCCTCCTCTGCAAGATCCATGACTACTCCCCTGCCAATATGATATATCTTCATCCCTTCGTCCGGTCTGAAGAACTCAGATCGCAGCTGTGACGAATCCAGTGCCAGTATCTTCTCACGCAGTAATCCGTTTATGCTTCTCATTTCTTCACCTCTTTCTGATTATTTGACCATAAACGCAAGCAAGACACTCTCTCGGTTTTCCGGGAAAGTGTCCTGCCTTCTATGGAGTATTCATTTGATAAACAGTTACGACATTAATTCTATCACATTAATACAGTATATACTGCGAAAATTGTCGTAAAATTGTCGTAGTAGGTTTTTTGAGGTGCCTCGAAACCTTGATTTTACCAGCCTACCATTTAACTTACCAACCAGTCGTACAGCTCCTGGTACTTCAAGGCCGATACTTCCCATGAGAAGTCAGCAGCCATTGCGCGGTCGACCATCTTGTTCCATTCGCGCTTCTTGTCGTAGTATATACGCTCTGCGTTTCTGATACATCCGAGCATCTCATGTGCGTTGTAGTTCATGAACGAGAAACCGGTTCCCGTACTCTCGTATTCGTTATACGGCTCTACCGTATCCTTGAGACCGCCTGTCTCACGCACGATAGGAAGAGTTCCGTAATGAAGGGCCATCAGCTGTGACAGGCCGCACGGCTCGAAGAGCGACGGCATCAGGAAAGCATCGCTGGCCGCATATATCTTGTGCGAGAGCGCTTCGGAATAGTAAATGTTAGCCGATACCTTGTTCGCGTATTTCCAGTCGAAATGTCTGAACATGTTCTCATAGCGCTCCTCGCCTGTTCCGAGGATGACTATCTGAACATTGTCCTGACACAGTTCATCCATAATGTATGCGATGAGATCGAATCCCTTCTGGTCCGTCAGGCGGCTGACGATACCGATCATCATCTTCTTCTCGTCCTTATCAAGTCCCAGTTCTTCCTGAAGTGCAAGCTTATTCTTTACCTTTTCCTTGCGGAAATCCTTGGCATTGTAAGGCTTTACGATGAACTTGTCAGTCATCGGGTTATACTCGTCGTAATCTATACCGTTAACGATGCCTCGAAGATCGTTTGCTCGCGCGCGAAGCAATCCGTCAAGGCCCTCGCCGTAGAACGGCATCTTGATCTCCTCGGCGTATGTGTACGATACGGTTGTGATCGCATCTGCAAATACAAGACCGCCCTTAAGGAGGTTACCGTCTTTGTATGCTTCAAGCTTGTCGGGTGTGAAGAAATAATCCGGAAGTCCCGAAAGCGTCCTGACCGTCTCAACATCCCATACACCCTGGAACTTCAGGTTATGGATAGTCATAACGGACTTCATGTTGCGGAAGAATTCTCCGTCATGGAAGCGCTCTTTTAAGAAAACGGGGATCAGTCCCGTCTGCCAGTCATGACAGTGAACTACGTCAGGTTGGAATCCCACAACGGGAAGCACCGAAAGAACCGCTTTTGAGAAGAATATGAACTTCTCAAGATCCCACAGAAGATTCCCGTAAGGCTTCGCACCGGAGAAATAGAATTCATTGTCGATAAAGTATACCGTAATGCCTTCATATTCCGTCTTGAAGACGCCGACGTATTTGTTGTCGTTACCGATATCCATGTAGAAGGAATCGATGTATTCCATCTTATCCGTGTATTCCTTGGAGATACACAGATACTTCGGAATGATAACGCGCACATCAAAGTATCTCTTGTCAAAACACTTCGGAAGAGAACCAACGACATCCGCAAGTCCTCCCGTCTTGATGAACGGAACACATTCAGATGCGGCAAACAGTATTTTCTTCATGAAACACCTCCTGATGTGCTGCCCAGATAAGCTGCACGTACCTTCTCGTCCTCAAGGAGCTCCTGTCCGGTGCCTTCCATGAGGATCTTTCCGTTTTCTATGACATACGCCCTGTCGGCGACGTGAAGGGCCATATTGGCGTTCTGTTCGATCAGCAGGACCGTCGTCCCTGCCGCATTGATCTGTCTGATGATCTTGAATATATCCTGCACAACTATCGGTGCAAGTCCGAGTGAAGGCTCATCCATCATAAGGAGCTTCGGGCGTCCCATAAGAGCACGGCCTACCGCAAGCATCTGCTGTTCACCGCCCGAAAGCGTACCGCCCTCCTGCCATTCACGTTCCTTAAGCCTCGGGAAATACCTGAATACGTTCTCAATATCCGGATCAAGGTTGTCCTTTCGAAGATAAGCCCCGATCCTGAGGTTTTCAAGTACCGTGAGGTTGGGGAATATCCGTCTTCCTTCGGGTACCATCATAAGACCCTGTGATACGATCTGCGTGGGATCCTTTCCTGTAATGTCGACTCCGTCGAAGATCACTTTTCCTTCCGCGGGTTTGACCAGTCCCGATATCGTACGGAGCGTGGAACTCTTTCCGGCACCGTTCGCACCGATAAGCGTAACTATCTCACCGGCCTTGACATCAAAACTGATGCCCCGGACGGCTTCAATTCCGCCGTATCTCACCTTCAGGTCTTTGACATGTAAAAGCACATCGCTCATATTTATTCCTCATCTCCGACGCCGAGGTAAGCCTCGATCACACGCCTGTTGTTCTGTACTTCTTCCGGGACTCCCCGGGCGATCTCACTACCGAAATCTATGACATAGATATAATCCGAAACATTCATTACAAGATCCATATGATGCTCGATAAGGAACACCGTAAGATCGTATTTCTCACGTGTCTGGCGCACGAAATCAGCCAGTTCCGCTGTCTCCTGCGGATTCATTCCGGCAGCCGGCTCATCAAGAAGGAGCAGGCTCGGCTTTGTTGCAAGAGCTCTTGCTATCTCAAGACGACGCTGAAGTCCGTAGGGAAGGCTCGTTGCAAGATCATCCTTGTATGCATCGAGTCCCTGTTCTTCAAGAAGCGCCATCGTCTCTTCGCGCATCCTCGCCTCTTCCGCAAGATTACCCCTGAATGTGGCCGAGAACACGTTCTGTTTCGCATGCTGATGCTTTGCGATAAGAACATTATCGAATACCGTCATGCTCTTCCACAGACGGATGTTCTGAAACGTTCTGGCGATACCGAGTCCCGTTATCTGATCGGGCGTAGGTGCAAGCACCGGATCGTTTGCAAACTTCTGTACCTCTTCACCCTTATAGGTCTTAAGTGATTTTCCCGTAGGGTGGTTTCTGACCATGGGCTGACCCATGAACTCGATCAGTCCGTTTGTGGGCTGATATACACCGGTGATACAGTTGAAAGCGGTCGTCTTGCCGGCACCGTTCGGACCGATCAGAGCGATGATCTTCTTCTCGGGGACCTCAAGTGAAAGGTTGTTGACGGATACGACACCGCCGAACTGCATCGTTACTTTTTCAAGTCTTAATGCGTTACCCATGGCTATGATCTCCTTTCCGATCTCTTTGAGATCTTTTTAAGAAGACCGCCTATGTTCAGCTCGTGGTCGCCCATTATTCCCTGTGAGAAGAACAGGACGATCACCATGATGACAACCGAGAACACAACCATACGGAATCCGTTTCGAAGAAGCGGAACACGGAAGTTTCCGAGGTACTGCTCGCTGTCAAGGAACCTGAGCCACCATTCGGAACATGCGACGTACAGGAACGTCGCCAGAATGCTTCCGCTGACGGAACCGATACCTCCGATGACAACGATCAGGAGTATCTCATATGTCATTACCGACGTGAACGCTTTGGCCTGCGCGTTTGCAACATACATAGCAAAGAGCGCGCCGCCGACGCCGGCGAAAAAGCTTGAGATGACAAACGACATCATCTTGTGTTTGAAAAGGCTCACACCCATCGCTTCCGCTGCGACCTCGTCATCGCGGATCGATTTGAACGCACGTCCGTATGATGAGTTGATGAGCAGTATGATCACCGTAATGCAAAGCGCCGAGATAAGAAACGGCACAAATGTCGACAGTCTGAGAACCGTCGCCCCTGAAGCGTTCGTTATGTTAAAGCTCGAGAACGTCGGGAAACCTTTTATCATGTTTGCTCCGTTCGTGACCTTGCCGAGCTTCTGCCACTGGAAGATCGCACGGAGTATTTCCGCAAATCCCAAGGTTGCTATTGCCAGATAATCGCTTTTGAGACGAAGAACGGGGATACCGATCAGATACGCGAAGAATCCCGCAACACATCCTGCAAGTATGAGTGCGATCAGACACGACAGTATCATTGCGACCGCACCGCCGAACCCCGAAGAACCGAAGATCGCTTCGAACATATCAAGCAATGAAAAATCAAACGCACAGCCTTCGAACAGGTAGTATACCTGCTCCTTCTGAGCCGAAGGTACCATGAGTATCGCATATGTATAGGCACCCAGCAGCATGAATCCGGCCTGACCGAGCGAGAACAGCCCGGTAAATCCGTTCAGAAGGTTCATCGATACCGCTACGAGGGAATACACAGCCGCCTTCTTGAGCACCGTAAAGAGTGGGCTCGTAGGCTGGAACACCTGCGGCATTCCGGGAAAGAGGGCGCTCAGATTCTCGAGCAGTATAACAAGAAGTAACAATATGGCGATCCCGATAAATACCGGGAATGATTTTCGACTCTGTTTCATGATCTACACCTTGTCCGTTGCAGCTTCTCCGAAGAGTCCCTGCGGTTTGAATATCAGGATTACGATAAGAAGTGCGAATGTAAACGCATCCGAGAACACGGAAACATCCCATGCCGACGGAAGGCCTTTGATGATCGTCTCGCATATTCCTATCAGGAAAGCACCGAGAACCGCTCCCGGTATCGAACCGATACCGCCGAATACGGCTGCAACGAATGCCTTAAGGCCCGGCATCGCGCCTGCCGTGGGAGTGATCGCCGGATAGTTCGTGAAGAACAGCACCGAGCCGACAGCTGCAAGTGCCGATCCGATTATGAACGTAGCCGAGATGACACTGTTTATCCTGATACCCATCAGACGGCTTGTCTCAAAATCCTTTGATACGGCTCTCATGGCCATACCAACCTTGGTACGATCGATGAGGATCGTAAGCGCGAACACCAAAATGGCAACAAGAAACGGCGTGATGATAACGACCCATTTTGTCTGCGTGCCCGCTACATTTACCGTGCTGGACAGGAAGGTGATCTCGGGATATGTCATCGGCTGCCCTCCGGTTACGTAGGTCGCGGTGTTCTGCAACAGATAGCTCACACCTATAGCCGATATCATGACCGACATCCTCGGAGCATTTCGAAGCGGCTTGTAAGCACATCTTTCTATCGTAAATCCGAGAACCACAGTCAGTATGATAACAAGTGGGATCGATACGGTAACAGGCATCGTCGCGGTAAAATAAATACCCATAAGGCCGGCCACCATAAACACATCGCCGTGCGCAAAGTTGATCAGGCGAAGTATCCCGTATACAAGCGTATATCCGATCGCTATCAGTGCATATTGCCCTCCGACCGATATTCCGGAAAGCAAAACCGAAATGACATATTCCATAAGATCTGTCCTTTATCCGTTAATTATTTTTCTAAGATTATTTGCTTGAAGATCCTGTCTGAACCTTCTCAAATGCCCATGTTCCCGTAGCTGTGTCAGCCGTCTTGATGTAAGCGGTATCACGAACCGCATCGCCGACCTGATCAAATGCTATCGAACCTGAAACACCGTCATACTTTACGCCGGGTATAGCTGCCTTGATGGCACCCTTGTCGCCCGAGCCTGCTGCCTTGATAGCCTCAAGTGCAACATAGTATGCATCGTAACCCATTGCCGTAACGGCTGAGATCGTGTCGTTTCCGCCGTTAGCCGTAAGAGCGCTTGAGTTGCTGTTGATGTAATCCTTGATACCCTTATCGAACTTCTCGGAACCACCCTCCTGATAGAAGGTTGATACGAAGAGCTGAAGGTTCGTTCCCTTTGTTGCCTCGAGAACCATGTTGTCATCAAGTGTATCCGATCCGAGGAAAGGAATACCGATATCAAGTGAAGCTGCCTGCTCCATGATCTGCTTTGCGTATGCGATCGAAACGGGTGTGAAGATAACATCCGCGCCTTCGCTCTTAGCCTTGTTCAGATATGAAGTAAAGTCAGAGTTGTTTGTCGGGAATGAGTCTGTGATGACCTCTCCGCCTGCTGCCTCAAACACCTGCTTGAAGAACACGCAAAGTCCCTGGTCGTACTCGTTACCGTTCTCGCCGAGGCAGTATGCCTTCTTGGCCGAGAACTTGTCCATTGCAAAGTTTGCAAGAACGTCTGCCTGGAAGTTATCCAGGAAACAGATCCTGAAGTAGTAATCGTTACCTGCCGTGACGTTGGGGTTCGTACATGTTACACCGATAGCTGCAAGACCTGCCTCTTCAAACTTGGGGCCGCCTGCCATCGAAACGCCCGAACCGTATGATCCGAGAACAAGTGAAACGTCCTTTCCTACAAGCTCTGAAGCTGCTGAAGGAGCCTTGTCCGCTGATGAACCGTTGTCGGCAATAACAAGCTCAACGTTGTAAGTCTTGCCGCCTACTTCAACGGTAGGTGTCTCGGCATTGGCATACTGCATACCGAGGATCTCTTTCTTACCGCCCGATGCGGAGTCACCTGTTGAAGGCTCAAAGACACCGATCTTGATCGTGTCTCCCGCAGCGGAAGCAGGAGCACCTGCCGCACCACCGCACGCCGTAAGAGTTGCAAGCATGGCAACAGACATTACCAAAGAAACAATCTTTTTCATAATCTTCCTCCTTTAACATAAGTAAAAAACACTATGAAATTTTATTATTTTTCGGGAAGAATGTCAAGAAAAACGGGCACTGTGACGGCCCTTAAGGATAGACTCTCTCGATGTTGTAGGAATTGGCATACGAGTCAACAACGTTCTTTTTGACCCTTGCCGAGAAATACGACACGGACAGGAGCTGCGGATTGGAAAAATCATATGAGTAGCTTCCGTCTTCGTTCCTGATGATATCGGAAAAGCGCACCGCACCGTAAGCGGTACAGTTGACACCGTCCGCCTGCGAAAGCTTCACGTCGTATATGATATCAAGATCGTTATATGCAAGGCCGAGTTCACCTGCCTTCTCGGGGAATACCGACTTGAAATATGAGCTGACATAGTTAGGGGTTCCGTATGTGAATGTCGCCTTCTTGTTAATATATACAGGCACGAGGTTCGCCTCGCAGAATATCCTGACGCCGTATTCATTGGCATCGGTAAATGCCTTTTTGCCCGCCTCGATCGCCTCTTTGATAAGACGTGAGGAAAGGTCCGAAGACTTTGTGACATATGATGCATCCGACGTTACCGGATATTCGCGTACGCAGTCATCAACCGGTGTATCGACGGTGTATCCGGTCTCAAGGCACATCTCATCCGTATATGTCGCATGTATCTTAACGGTATCTCCGGCCGAATAATATTCCTTCGCATCGACTATCTCAAATATCATCTTCGATACGAGAGGCTGCGTGCTGGAGTTCTGAAGGGAAACCGTGATCGCGGGCGATATGCCGTCAAAAGCGACGTTAAGCTCCGAGAAGACTTCGTCGAGAGGTATTCTCGTTACCTCAGGAAGTCCCGAAACGGTCGTCTCCCTGTTTCCGTTCTTTACTTCTATCTTGAGCTTTTCGGCAAGAGCCGTGTCGCACGTGCTGATGATGTTGACCGTCTGCCCGTTTGACAACGAAGTGTTCATTGGTATGGAAAAAGAAAGGCTCTGCCTGAAATTGGCATAGTCCACATCGTCAATGTCACCGCTTGAAAAACGGGATTCGTCATGTTCCTTCTTGACCGAAGCCAGAAGCTTATCAACGGCTTCGTCGTTAACCGATACGGTCGCCTTCCCGTCGCCGTTAAATCCCGAGTACTCTACCTTGGCAAGGTCCATGATATCGACCGTCTCGTAAGGAAGAGACAGTGACACCTTCATGATTATGAACACGCAAAGAATAAGCAGCATCGCGAAGATGATCATCATGATCCTTCTTCTTCGCTGCCGTTTATACGCTGCTCTTGATCTTCTGTTTCTTCTTAAGTTCTTCTGCATTTACTCTTACTGCATCCGTTATCGACGAACCTGCAAGCATCCTGGCCAGTTCCTCAACCGATCCCTCGTATGATAAGGGTGTAACGCTCGTACTGGTATGAGTGCCGTCCGATGATTTTTCTATAAGAAAATGTGTCGTGGCATGACTGGCGATCTGCGGCAGGTGCGTTACCGCTATGACCTGATGCTTTTCGGCTATGTCAGACATACGGTCGGCCACAAGCTGTGCGGTCATGCCGCTTATCCCCGAATCAATCTCGTCGAATATAAGTGTTCCTATGTTATCGCGCTTTGCAAGAACCGATTTGAGCGCGAGCATTATCCTTGAAAGTTCTCCGCCCGACGCAACATCCGTCAGCGGTTTTAAATCTTCGCCCGGATTGGTGGATATAAGAAATTCCACGTCGTCGATACCGTTACGTGTGATCGCTTTCTCATCCGAAACGATCCTTATCTCAAACCTCGCATCAAGAAAGTTGAGGTTGTTGAGCGCGGCAACGAGTTCGGCCTGTAATACCTTCGCTTCCTCATGCCGCATGTTTGATACTTTTGCGCAGACTTGTGACAGTTTATCATATAATCCTTCTTTTTTGAACCTCAGATCTGAAATATATGATTCAAGGTCACCGAGTCTTTCTATCTTAGCCGACTCTTCGGCCAGTTTCCCGTTTATCGCATCTATGCTCTGTCCGTACTTCATCTTGAGGCTGTTCACAAGATCCAGACGCTCTTTGACGCGTTCGTAATCTTCCGGAGAATACTCAAGACTCTCTTCGTATGACGTAAGCTCTCGCATGCAGTCCGACAGGAGATCCTCGAGCCCCGCAAGTTGTTCGTATATACCGAGCGCTCCCTCGTCCATACCGGTGATCTGCTTTAGTCCCGAAACGGCATAACTTATCATCGAGGATGCACACTGCGAATCCGATGAGAGGGCACTCTCGACCCCCGAAAGAATCTCGGCGATCTTACGCGAATTGTTCATCCTCGTAAAATCACTCTCCAGTTCTTCATCTTCCCCGCTTTTAAGATCAGCCGCCTCTATCTCGTTTACGACAAACTTTGCATAATCAAGGTCGGCCGCCGCGGATCCCTGCGACGCAAGCGCCTTTTCATATTCATCCTCGGCTTTTTTATACAGGTCGTATGTTTCGTGAAGTTTACATAACTCTGAATCAAAGTCGTCTCCGCAGAAGCTGTCGAGCAGGATCGCGTGATTTTTCTTGTACAGAAGCGACTGGTGCTCATGCTGTCCGTGTATATCGATCAAAAGTCCGGAAATATCACGAAGAAGCGTAGCCGGAACCGTCTCGCCGTTGACCTTGCTGCTCGATTTGCCGTTTACGATCCTGCGCTGTAAGATGACCTGGTCGTCTGTTAACATAACATCGAGTGCCTTGAGTGCATCCCTTGTCGCGTCATCATCGACCGAAAAAACAAGCTCGCATATCGCGGGCACATTTTCGTCTCTTACGACATCTTTGGGCATCCTCGCACCGAGTGCGAAGTTGACCGAATCAATAAGGATCGATTTACCGGCACCCGTTTCCCCCGTGAGGATATTGAGCCCTTCGGTAAAATCGATCTCCACATCATCTATTAGTGCTATGTTTGCAACGTGCAGACTCTGAAGCATCTTCTCTCCCGTAAACAGAGACTATATCCGGTTATCTCTCGCTTCCCATAAGCGCATGGATCGAATCCATCACTTCGGGAACATCTTCGTGCGAGCGTATCGCACACATTATCGTATCGTCACCGGCGATACATCCTACCATTTTCGGTATCGACAGCGCATCTATCGCGGCCGCAACGGCCATGGCCATTCCCGAGACGGTTTTGATGACAAGGATGTTTGATGCGGCCTCCATTGAAACGTAGCCGGCTTTCAGAATTCCCACAAGCCTGTCCCCGTCAAACGTCTCTCTTCCGGGTCCCGGTGCATAACACTGTTTGCCGGATGACGTCGGAACTTTTCTGAGGTTGAGTTGCTTGATATCTCTTGATACCGTCGCCTGCGTCACAACAAATCCGGACTCGGCAAGTAAATGCGCGAGTTCTTCCTGCGTCTCAACCTCGCTGCCCTGTATTATCTCCATTATCTTCTGGTGTCTGTAGTTCTTCATGATCTCGTCCGTTCCGGTCTCAGCTTATGACCGCGTTCATCTTTCTCGAGAGCACCTCAAGGAAACTCTCTTTGGAAAGTTTTATGAGCCTGATCGAGGCTTCGGCCTTCTTGATTATGAGTTCATCATCGCTCGAGAGCGTAAAATCATCGCGTCCGTCAAAATACACGCCTGTCGTCCTCGTCCGCCTTCCCGATGACTTCATCATCCTGATGACGACCGTATCGGATCCCGATAAAACAACCGATCTGCTGACGACTTCAAGCGGGCATATGGGTGTCAGTACTATCATCGCCGAGCCCGGCTCGACGATCGGGCCGCCGGCCGACATGTTGTAGGCAGTCGATCCCGTCGGTGTCGCAACTATCATACCGTCCGCAGACATCGTTGTGAGGTGCGTTCCGTTTACTTCTATCGAAAACTTGCCGACACCGGAATCGGATGTCCTTACCACGATATCGTTAAGTGCATAGAAACCGCCCTTGCTCTTCCCATCAATAACTGGTGTTCCCGAAAGCATCATCCTGTCAGCAAGCGTATATTCGCCGTTTATCAGTTTATCAAGAGCATCTGTTATGTTTTCCTTGTCTATCTCCGCAAGGTATCCGCGGTGCCCGAGATTGACTCCTATAAGAGGTATCTGCCTCGGAGCCAGTATACCCGCCGACTGTATGAACGTACCGTCTCCGCCGAGGATCAGTACCGCTTCGGTATCATCGGGTATCTCCCTGATCCGGGTGACCTCTTTGCTGTCGGGAGCGCTGTCACGCTCAATGGCGACATGATCGCATATCTTCCCGTACGCAGTAAGATACTCTTCTATCTGCAGGGCCTTTTCGCTGCCCTTGTCTCTGTCTGCGTTTGTGATAACAAAGAATCTGTCCATTTACGTCCTTTCAAATGCCTCGCTGACCGTATCGGATATCCCGGCCCGAAGCGCGTCCGCCTTCGATACACCGTTTTTCTCAAGATATATCAGATATTCTATGTTCCCTTCGGGACCCTTTATGGGTGAATGTGTAAGCTCAAGCGGCG
The DNA here is from genome assembly GCA_024698285.1 of Lachnospiraceae bacterium. Classification (GTDB taxonomy): domain Bacteria; phylum Bacillota; class Clostridia; order Lachnospirales; family Lachnospiraceae; genus UBA2868. The sequence continues at coordinate 21,058 of JAILRJ010000075.1, forward strand.
CGAATCCGTTCTCTTCGGCAACGCCTATGATCTTTGCGATCACTTCCTCATGAACCTTACGATCCCTGACAACTCCTTTTTTACCGACCTGTTCTCTTCCCGCTTCAAACTGCGGTTTGATAAGGCACACCATCTTTGCGTGATCCTTAAGGAGCGGATATGCCGCCGGAAGTATCTTATCAAGCGATATGAACGATACATCGGCGGATGCCATGTCTATCGGCTCGCTGACCTGTTCGTTCGTAACGTAACGGAAATTGGTCTTCTCCATGCATATGACACGTTCGTCGTTTCGAAGTTTCCAATCGAGCTGGCCGTGTCCAACATCTATCGCATATACGCGTGTCGCACCGTTTTGCAGCATGCAGTCGGTAAAGCCTCCCGTGGAGCTTCCGATATCCATACAGACGCAGCCCGCAAGATCAAGTGCAAATACCTCTACCGCTTTCTCGAGTTTGAGACCTCCGCGGCTGACGTATTTGAGCGTGTCACCTTTTATGACAATGTCGGTCTCCGAATCATCGATGTTCGTTCCGGCCTTATCCTCGCGCTGTCCCTTTACGAAGACATTCCCGCTCATGATAACGGCTCTGGCCTTTTCCCTTGACTCGGCCATTCCCCTTTTTACAAGTAAAACGTCAAGCCTTTCTTTCATATCTTCCGATGATCTTCTCCACGATGGATTCGCAGTCTATCCCGACCTCATGTGCAAGTATATTGACGTTTCCGTGTTCGACATAGTCATCCGGAAGCGCGCATACGAGAATATCCGCATCCTCTATCCTGTTATCGCTCATATATGCCCTGACATGTTCTCCGAATCCGCCGCTTTCGACGTTCTCCTCCATTGTGACTATCAGGTCATGCTGTTTGGCAAGATACGTTATCATCTCGCCGTCGATCGGCTTGACGAAACGCGCGTTTACGAGCGTAACGTGTTTGCCGTGTTCATTCTTTAAAACGTCCCTTACCTTTTCGGCCACCTTGACCATGCTGCCGACCGCAAGGAGCGCTATGCCGGATTCTTCGAATATCATCTCGCTCTGTCCGAGAATCACGGGCTTTCTGTATTCCTCCAGTCCGTCATACGCCAGTCCTCTCGGATATCTGATCGCGATCGGGGAGCCGAACTTAACGGCAAACTTGAGCATATCCGAAAGCTCCCACTTGTTCTTCGGAGCCATTATCGTCATATTCGGTATGCATGACAGATACGACAGATCGAATATACCCTGATGGGTCTCTCCGTCGGATCCTACGATCCCCGCCCTGTCTATGGCAAATATAACGGGAAGGTTCTGGATGCACACATCGTGTATTATCTGGTCGTAAGCTCTCTGCAGGAACGAAGAGTACACCGCGACGATCGGAATATAGCCGCCCGCGGCAAGACCCGCCGCAAACGTTACCGCATGCTCTTCCGCAATGCCGACATCAAAAAACCTTTCCGGGAACTTACGTGAAAATCGCTTGAGTCCGGTACCGTCAGGCATGGCGGCCGTGATCGCGCAAACCTTGTCGTTACGCTCTCCGAGCTTTATGACTACCGTAGAGAATACATCCGTGTAATTTGCTTTTGTACGGTTGACCGAAGGAAGTCCGGTCTCGATATCGAAAGGTTCCGCGCCGTGAAATCTTGCGGGGTGACGCTCCGCGGGAGCGTATCCTTTTCCCTTCTGGGTAAGGACATGTACAATGACACACTTCGGATATCTTCTTGCTTCCCTGAACACCTTTACCATCGCCTTAATGTCATGTCCGTCAACGGGACCGAGATAGGTGATGCCCATGTCCTCAAAGAACATTCCGGGAACGACGAGCTGTTTGAAACTGCTCTTGTATTTTTTTAGTTTGTCTACAACGGCAACACCGCCGGGGAGCTTATTGAGAGCATCCTCAAGGCCCATCTTGAAGTTTCTGTAAGCGTCCGCGGTACGGATGTCCTGAAGGTAACTCGATACTCCTCCGACATTTTCCGCGATTGACATGTTGTTGTCGTTTAGAACGATTATATAGTTCGTCTTAAGATTTGCTGCATTGTTGAGCGCCTCGTAGGCCATTCCTCCGGTGAGCGCGCCGTCTCCTATGACCGCATATACGCCGTAATTATCTCCCGCAAGGTCTCTTGCTTTTGCAAGACCGAGTCCCGCGGAGATCGAGGTTGACGAGTGTCCCGTATCAAACGCATCGCAGTTGGATTCACGTCTCTTGGGGAATCCGCTTATGCCTCCGAATTTTCTCAGATTGTCAAACTCATCTTTGCGGCCCGTGAGTATCTTATGCGTATAGCTCTGATGTCCGACGTCCCAGACGATCCGATCCTCCGGAAGATCTGCGGCAAGATGGAGCGCCATCGTAAGCTCGACGGCACCGAGGTTGGATCCGAGATGTCCTCCGTTCACGCTGATCTTCTCTATAAGAAAATCCCTGATCTCCTGAGCAAGTTCGTCAAGATCTCCGGCTCCGACATCCTTTATATCATTTGTCTTGTTGATTGCATCAAGTATCATTTCGACAGTTCTTCTACCCTCTTCTCGACATCCTCTATAACTTTCTGGCAGTTACCGAGAAGTTCCATTCCTTCTTTGTAGATCCCGAACGATTCCTCCAGCGGAAGCGAATCATCGGACAGTTTTTCCATTATCGCGTCGAGCTTTTCAAAGTTTTCCTCAAGAGTCATATACGTTCCCCTTTTCTACCGTATCGGCTGTCGCCGTTATCCTGCCGTCCTTCATCGTGAGTGTTATCCGGTCATTCGGTCGGACCGAATCTATATCCGTGATCCTCTTTCCGTCACTGCCGGTCACTGCGGCAAACCCGTGTCCGATCCTGTCAAGCGGCGAGAGCGCCTTGTATTTTTCAATGTATATGAGCATCCTGGATCTTGTGCGCTCGAGTTTATTCTTCATAAGCGTATCGAGCCGCTCTGCCCTGCTTTTATACTCCATCTTCTGCATTCTGATTTTCGCCGCAGGCGAGAGTGCCTCCATACGGAGCATCCTCTGGCGGATCTCGTTTTTGTTTCGGTCGATATGCTTCTGCATCAGACGCTCGAGCGTGATCGCGAGCATGCCGACATCTTTGACGAAATCGTCGAACATGAACACCGCAAGTTCCGCCGCCGCGGATGGTGTAGGTGCATGGACATCGGCAACCATATCGGTTATGGATTCGTCATCACCGTGTCCTACCGCGGATATGATCGGAATACTGCAGTCGAATATCGCCTGCGCAAGCGCCTCGTCGTTAAAGGCCGACAGATCCTCTTCGCTTCCGCCGCCTCGCCCGATTATCATGACATCGACTCCCCGCTCTTCAAGAGCGTGAATGCCTTCGATTATCGAAGAGGCCGCTCCGTCTCCCTGAACCTTTGCACTCTGAAGTATTATCTCGACTCCGGGATTTCTTCTTGCGGCGACCTGTCTGATGTCGTGTATTACCGATCCCGTCGGGGATGTCACAACTCCGACCTTAAACGAATACTTCGGTATCGGAATCTTATACATATCGTCGAACATTCCCTTTTCGGAAAGTTTTTCGATAAGTTTCTGCAGTTCTTCGTGCTGTGCCCCGGCTCCGGATCTTTGTATCGAGGTGACATACAACTGATAGTTGCCGCTCTTTTCATACGTTCCTACGGAACCGGCCGCCTCTATCATGTCGCCGTTTTGAGGCCGCCACGTCATCTTCATGGCATTGCCTTTGAACATAACGGCGGAAAGCACTCCCGATTCATCTTTCATTGTGAAATAAACATGACCTGAGGAGTGATACTTGATGTTACTGACCTCTCCCGACACGATAACAGAATGCAGCAGATAATCCTGCGAGAACATATTCTTGATATAGGCATTGATCTGCCCGACAGTATATACACTCATACAAACAGACTATTTGGCAAGTGTTGCGAGTATACCGTTCACAAACGGTCCCGACGATTCCTGCCCGAACTTCTTCGACAGCTCGACCGCCTCATCGATGGCAACGCCAACAGGAATGTCGTCGTCATAGAGCATCTCGTATACGGCAAGACGCAGAACGGACAGTTCGACTTTTCCTATACGTGGCAGACTCCATCCTTTTGCGGCACCGTCTATCTTCTCGTCAATCTCGGGAAGAAGTTCGAGTATGTGCTCATACTTGTTCCTGATGTAGGAAGCGTCTTCATCGGGTATATCGGAACCCGTGCTGTCATATCCGTCTTCGGGACATGCATCCTCGAAAAAAAGCCTTACCTGCTCCGGCATATCATCCGGATCATTGAACTCGATTCGAAACAGGAGCTTGAACAGATGCTCCCTTATAAGCGATCTTGTCATCTGTGCCACCGAAACGTTTATTTAAGATCCACACTTGCGATACGGACATTTACATCCGACACCTCAAGTCCGGTCATATTCTCGATCGATGTTCTGACACGTTCCTGAACAGCCTTACCGACCTTGGGAAGCGAGAACCCGTACTTGACCGCGATCGCCATATCGACGGATACGATCCTGTCGCAAACCTCAACACGAAGGTCCTTGGAATAGTTCTTGATACCGACGATGTTCTTCAGCTCATTGGGCTTGCCCTCTCCGAGCACGCAGGAAACGCCTTCTATTTCGCCTGCCGCAATAACCGCGATGTTGGCAACAACCTCGTCAGAGATCCTGACATCGCCGAGAACTTCATCACAAACAGCATAGTTTTCTTCCATGATCTTTCCTCCGATAGATATCTTTAGATTTCAGATAATGCAAACGTAAATATGATTTTACCACAACAGCGCGGATTTTCATAGCGAAATCATGATCAAATTTCTCTCTTCGAATTCGACATAACGAACGTTCGTCCTGCCCAGATATTCAAAGACGTTCTGCCTGTCAAACAGATCCTCGTGGAGCCTTTTGAACACGTCCTCGTTTGCCGCTTTTATGAATACGTGGGTCTCACCTTTGGAAAGTGCCGATTCGAACACTCTGTACAGCTGATCGGGATCTACCTGGGTGAAGTAGACACCCTCGTGGTTGTAGTAATTGTCCTCCATCGAATTGCATCGCGGCATACGTACAACCGGCTCGGGCTCGTGTGTTCCGGCAAGGTCGGCATCGTCAACGAGGAAGAACTCATAATTGACGTCGATGTCGGTCGAAAGCGTTCCGTCCGTGTTCATAAGCGTTATCGCCGCGTCTCCCCATGTGACATCGACGTTATAGTACATTCCGTTGCATTTGACTATGTTCCATACGTGGCCGCCCCATTCGGCATTCTTCGAATCCTTCAGATCCTGCGAATCGGGAACTCCGTTACGTCCACAAGCCTTACCGTTCACGAGCGTACAGAATATGCCAATACGGTTTAACACGAGCTGCATCATCTTCGTGTAACCCTGGCATACCGTTCTTCCGTTTTGCACAACGCTGAGTATGTTCTGATTGTTTTCGGAATCAAGATCGTACTCGTTGTTCCTGATCAGGTAGTCATACACATACTTGATCCTGTCAAAATCATTCCCGGTATCCGGACAGCCTCCGATGATCCCGTCAACATACGCATCAACTTCGCTTTGGCACCTTTCACGCTCGCTCTTATTCATTGTATACGTTCCGGAAAAAACGATCTTCTTGAGAACGCTTCCGCTCATGTACTTTCCGATCGAGTATCCTTTGACGTAAAATATCTCGGGATGATCTACCATGACCGCACGAAACGCAAGATCAACCTCATCCGTATCCTTCGTCGTAAGCTCAACCTTCTCAAGCATATCAGTGATTACGGCATATATTTCCCTGTACGTCGTTCTTGCGGATTCGCCGAGCTGTGTGTATGCAAAATTGGAATCTTCCGAAAAAGCCAGATTTGATGCAACCGACGCAAGATTCCTTGCCGGAAGCGTGTTTGAAATGTCATCCTCAGCCTCTGCGGCATCTATCACATCGACCGAAGTCTCGTGAACATCACCGTTCATATCGATGACCTGTATGGCTCCCGGCACGGTAACGGGTGTTACCCCGGAGTCATTGCCGTTAGTAACGCTTGATATTGAATCAGGTCTGTCAAGAAGGTCATCTATTGAAACCTCGCATCCGCTAAGGACGGCGGTAGCAAGGATCGTTATCATAACAGTTGATATTATTCGATATGCGGCTGTTCTAGTTTCTCGAGAACTCCTCAAGCTTCAATCCCTCATTTCTCTCCTCGGTCATCTTGATGCTCCAGCTGTTAACAAAGAGCAGAAGCGGTCTGTCTTTAAGATCCGTTACCTTCTTCATATCGGATGTTCCCGTAAGTTTATCGATATCGATATCGGTATTGGCAATCCAGCGGATATGCTCGAAAGGAAGCGTATCCATTTTGATCTCGACATTGTATTCATTCTCCAGCCTGTATTTGAGCACTTCAAACTGCAGCACTCCGACAACCCCGACTATGATCTCTTCCAATCCGGTATTAAGCTCGTGGAATATCTGTATCGCACCTTCCTGTGCGATCTGGGTGATACCTTTCACAAACTGTTTACGCTTCATCGTATCTATCTGTCTGACCCTGGCAAAATGCTCAGGCGCAAATGTCGGTATACCTTCATACGCGAACTTTACATTCGGCGCGCAAACGGTATCTCCTATCGAGAATATTCCCGGATCGAACACACCGATTATATCCCCCGCATAAGCCTCATCAACTATATGTCTCTCGCTCGCCATCATCTGCTGCGGCTGCGACAGTCGCATAACCTTGTCTCCCTGAACATGGAGAACTTCCATACCCGCCGTAAACTTTCCGGAACATATTCTCATGAATGCGATCCTGTCGCGGTGAGCCTTGTTCATGTTTGCCTGTATCTTGAACACGAATGCCGAAAAATCATCCGATACGGGATCTATAACCCCGGTATCGGCGGTCCTCGGCAACGGAGACAGCGTCATCTTAAGGAAGTTCTGAAGGAACAGCTCGACTCCGAAGTTTGTGAGTGCGGAGCCGAAGAACACGGGCGAAAGCATTCCCGCATCGACTTCATCTCTTGAAAATTCACTTCCGGCGCCGTCAAGAAGTTCCACATCTTCCATCAACTTGTCAAATGCGCTCTGTCCGAGAACTTCTAAAAGCGCATCGCTGTCCGATAACGGGATCTCCTCCTTATGTCCCTCCTTGGTACCCTTCTGAGTATCGGAATATACAACGACCATCTCACGCTGTCTGTCGTATACTCCTTTAAATTCCTTACCCGAACCTATCGGCCAGTTCATCGGACATGTCGGGATACCGAGTTCGTTTTCTATATCATCCAGAAGCTCGAACGGATCCATCGCATCACGGTCAAGCTTGTTCATAAACGTAAAAATAGGGATCTTGCGCATGGCGCAGACTTTAAAGAGCTTCCTTGTCTGCGGCTCGACACCTTTTGCGGCATCTATTACCATGACAGCGGAATCTGCAGCCATAAGCGTTCTGTACGTATCCTCCGAGAAGTCCTGGTGTCCCGGTGTATCAAGGATATTGATGCAGAACCCGCCGTAATTGAACTGAAGAACCGATGATGTAACCGAGATACCTCGTTCCTTCTCTATCTCCATCCAGTCGGATACCGCATGTCTCGCGGTAGCCTTTCCTTTTACGCTTCCGGCAAGGTTAATTGCGCCTCCGTACAGAAGGAACTTCTCCGTAAGTGTTGTCTTACCTGCATCGGGATGCGATATGATCGCAAAAGTCCTTCTTTTTTCTATCTCGGTTTTCAGCTGTTTGTCTGCCATTGTTGTCTGTTCCTTTGTAAATTATAGATAAATCATTGCATTACACGCGTGATTTAATGCCTGAAAAACGTTGACCGTGTTGGTCTGGATTTTCTGTCACTTTTTTGTATAAACGTTCCCGTTATTTATTGCGTTATACGCGTCTTGAACAAACGTTATTACACAATATGTTGCATTTTGTTTGTTAGCTAACATTAACATGTGTCATTTTGTGATTTTACAGGATGTTCTCACCCGCTACGCGCGATATCTGATCTCCGGCAAGTCCCAGGTGCGTAAGAACGCTTGCCGCAATATCGGCAAATGTGGGCCTGGTGCCCAAATTCCCGCCCTTTGTACCTTTAGCCGGAGCAAAATCCTTGCCGCAGCAAAGAAGCGGAACGTATTCTCTCGTATGGTCCGTTGTTGCAAAATATCCCGGATCGCATCCGTGGTCCGCTGTTATCATCAGGATATCGTCCTCTCCGAGTTTTTCGACAATACCCGGAAGCTTTTCATCAAAGAATGCCACGGCCTTCGCATATCCGTCTGTATCGCGTCTGTGCCCGTAGAGCATATCATAATCGACCAGGTTTACGAACAAAAGTCCGTTAAAATCCCTGTCGAGATATTCCATCGTCTTCGCGATACCGTCCTCGTTCCCCGTTGTATATGTATATTCCGTCAGGCCTTTGCCCGCGAAAATATCATGGATCTTTCCTATTCCTATAACATCCTTTCCGTTATCCTTAAGGACGTCCAGCATCGTATCCTTCGGAGGTTCAATCGAGAAATCATGCCTTCGGGAGGTTCTCGTATAATTCCCCGAAGTGCCGATAAACGGCCTTGCAATGACTCTTCCGACTCCATGTTTTCCGACAAGGATCTTTCTTGCCGTGCGGCATATATCATAGAGCTGCTCGCACGGAACTATATCCTCGTGAGCGGCTATCTGGAACACCGAATCCGCCGACGTGTACACGATAAGGTCTCCCGTGCGTACATGCTCGTCGCCGTAATCGTTTATGACCTTTGTTCCCGAATAAGGAAGGTTACACAGTACCTTTCTGCCCGTTTTTTCTTCGAATTCCTCTATGACTTCGGGAGGGAATCCTTCCGGATATGTCGGGAGCGGATCCGGCGAGATCAGTCCCGCGATCTCCCAATGTCCTATCGTGGTATCCTTTCCCATCGACTTCTCTCGAAGTCTCGCATATGTACCGGTCGGCTCGATATCCTGTTCGGGAATCTTTGATGCGCATTCGATACCGTCAATCCCAAAGAGGCCCATCCTCGCAAGATTCGGGGCCTTAAAAAGGGGACTCTTTGTGCAGGATCTGAGCGTATTTGTTCCGACATCTCCGAACTGATCGGCATCAGGCTCCTCACCTATTCCGAAACTGTCCATTACAATAAGTACAACTCTTTTTGCCATATCGTTATCCTCATATTAAAAAGCACGACATTAACCGATTTATTCTATCATAAAAAAGTGTATGTTGTCACAATAACAGGCAGAATTTATGCTCTTGAATTGTGCGAAATCATGCAAAAACAAACATAATTATCGGAATTTCACATAATTTGCGCGTTTTATCCACATTTCTGACTCTCAATGCAAAAATTCGTTCGAAAAGAAAGATTATGTAAAACCACTCCTTTTGAAAACGCCCTGATTTGCGCTATTTATTACGCATGTTATTGTTAGTATTTCATTTATTATATCTTATTATCATTATTTTTACTTATGTGGATAAGTCTGTTTTTGCTGTTAATTTATCTTTTATAACGGCAGGAATCTTATAACACCTCTCGCACTATACGCACGTTTTTTTATATTATTGTCTGACAATTCCTGATGTTATCCATTATGACGCTGTCGCCGGATCTGTCGCCGGATCGCTCACAGACGTATACAAAAACGGCCGCAGATCAAATCTGCAGCCGTTCCTTTTCGATATGATCGATATTGATTTCCGTTATGATCAGGCCATCGCATCCTTGATACTGAATGACATTCTTCCCATCTTGTCTTTTCCGAGGCATTTAACGGTAACTACATCGCCGAGTGTGAGGACATCCTCAACATGGTTGATCCTCTCCTTAGCGATCTTGGAAATGTGAACCATTCCCTCCTTACCGGGAGCGAATTCAACGAATGCGCCGAATTCCTTGATCGATACGACCTTACCCGTAAAGATCTGACCTGCTTCAAACTCGGTCGTTATGATCTTGATCATCTCAATGGCCTTATCCATGCCTGCCTGGTCGGTACCGCATACGCTTACCGCACCGTCATCCGTGATATCGATCTTCACGCCGCAACGCTCGATGATCGCGTTGATCGTCTTACCGCGCTGTCCGACAACATCACCGATCTTCTCGGGATCGATCCTGATCTGGATGATCTTGGGAGCATATTCGTTAACCGTAGCTCTGGGCTCTGCAATGGCGGGCTTCATGCAGTTATCCATGATGAAAAGCCTTGCCTCACGACATCTTGCGATTGCGCCCTCAACTATGGGTCTTGTAAGGCCGTGGATCTTGATATCCATCTGAATGGCCGTAATACCGTCTGTTGTACCGGTTACCTTAAAGTCCATGTCGCCGAAGAAGTCCTCGAGACCCTGGATATCGGTAAGAAGTACGAAATCATCATCCGTATCACCCGTAACGAGTCCGCATGAGATACCGGCAACCATCTTCTTGATCGGAACACCGGCAGCCATCAGTGACATACAGCTTGCACATGTGCTGGCCATTGATGTTGAACCGTTACTCTCAAATGTCTCAGATACGCAGCGGATAGCATACGGGAATTCCTCTTCCGAAGGAAGTACGGGAATAAGTGCTCTTTCGGCAAGTGCTCCGTGTCCGATCTCACGTCTTCCGGGACCTCTTGAGGGCTTTGTCTCGCCAACCGAATACGAAGGGAAATTGTAATGATGGATGTATCTCTTTGAAGTTTCAAAGGAATCAAGTCCGTCAACCTTCTGCATTTCGGAAAGAGGTGCAAGAGTCGTGATATCACAGATCTGTGTCTGTCCACGTGTGAACATCGCACTTCCGTGTACTCTGGGAATAAGATCGACTTCCGCTGCGAGAGGACGGATCTGTGTGATCTCACGGCCGTCGGGACGCTTGTGATCCTTGAGGATCATCTTGCGGATCGTCTTCTTCTCATACTGGTAAATAGCTTCTCCTAGTATTGCGAGCCATTCCTCGTTGTCCGCAAACTTCTCTTCGCACTTCTCGGTGATAACTCTGATGTTCTCTTCTCTGGTCTGCTTGTCATCCGTAAATACGGCTGTTTCCATCTCATCGGGAGGACATACTTCACGGATCGCCGCAAAGAGTTCCTCAGGGATGGCACAGCTTGTATATTCATGCTTGGGCTTTCCTGTCTCGGCAACGATCTTGTCGATGAAAGCGATGATCTGCTGGTTGATGTCATGCGCCATGTAGATGGCTTCGATCATCTTGGCCTCGGGAATCTCATTCGCACCGGCTTCGATCATTATGACCTTCTCTTTTGTCGATGCAACCGTAAGGTTAAGGTCACCTGTCTTCCACTGCTCCTGGCTGGGATTAACAATGAACTGTCCGTCGATCATACCGATCTGGGTAGTTGCGCAGGGACCGTCAAACGGGATATCGGATATGCATGTCGCGATAGCCGATCCGAGCATGGCAACAAGCTCCGGACGGCACTCGGGATCAACCGAAAGCACAAGGTTATTAAGTGTGCAGTCATTGCGGTAATCCTTCGGGAACAGAGGTCTCATCGGACGGTCGATAACACGCGCCGTAAGAACCGCATTCTCGCTGGCCTTTCCCTCACGCTTGTTGAAGCCTCCCGGAATCTTGCCTACGGCATACATCTTTTCTTCAAATTCAACACTTAAAGGGAAGAAATCAATTCCTTCTCTGGGTTTTTCTGAAGCGGTTGCAGTGGAAAGTACGGTAGTATCACCGTAGTGCATGAGTGCTGCGCCGTTTGCCTGCTTAGCGACTCTTCCTACATCAACGGTGAGAGTACGTCCACCAAGTTCCATTGAATAGCTTTTGTACATTTTTTTCTCCTTCTTCTTTCTTCTTCTACCGGTCAGAGTCCATCCCACTTATGTGGACAATGACTATAATAATCACACAAAGGGACGGCCTATACCGTCCCTTTGGCTGATATTATCTTCTGATACCAAGCTTCTCAATAAGCGTACGATATCTGTCGATATCTTTCTTCTTAAGGTAGTCAAGAAGTCCTCTTCTCTGACCGATCATCTTGTACATACCTCTTGCTGAGTGATGATCCTTGGGATTGGCTTTCAGATGCTCGGTAAGCTCCGCTATCCTCGCTGTGAGAACGGCGACCTGAACTTCCGGCGAACCCGTGTCATTCGGAACTCTTGCATACTCCTGCATTATTGCAGCTTTCTTTTCTTTAGTGATCATAAAATCCTCCTCGGCCTACGCCTGATTCATAAGATTAACCCCATATACCGCGACATGGTACGAAACCGCTGTCGAAGCACAGGTTTTCACAACATTCGTTATTCTACCACAGGGCATCACGCTTGTAAACCTTAAAATACAATTATCTTCAATAATTCTTCAGCCCTGCATTACGGCATTTTCTTTATGCCATTTCTGACCGTCAAATATGTCTTCCTTGATCTTGCGGTTCAGGTCGGAAACCTTGTAATACTTGAGTTCTTCGCGCTTCCACTCGAGCAGCGCAATAACAAGCTCCTCACGCTGTATTCCGCGGACACCGCCGTAAATGTATGTCTCGAACACCCTCTCGTCGTTCTTGACGTTTGTGATGGCATCAAAGTATTCGTCATCATAAATTGCTTTTGAATAATATACACCGTCAAGCGGCATAACCTTCTCTTCAGGGACATCCATTACATAATAGAATACACTCGATGAGACTTTGACCGGATTACGGCGGAATTTTCCTCTGACATAGTAAGGATAGAATGCCAGGTCCTTGATCCTCGAAACCTTGCCGTCCATTACAAGTTCTTTGAGATACGTGGAGCTTATCTCTCTTTTTCCGTCCTTGATCTTCTTGATGATCTCAACCTCATAATCATATATCGGACCGAAGTCTCGAAGCATCTGCGCATTTCCGGCCGCACCCTGTCCGAATGTACAATCCTGTCCGACAACCACTGCCTTTGCGTTCATCCTGTCGACAATGAATTCCTCGATGAACTGCTGGGCGCTTATCGACGCGGTCTTCTCGTAGAACGGGAATTCTATATAGTAATCGACACCAAGGCTGCCGAATATATGCCTTTTCTCTGCATTCGTCAGAAGGAGTCCCTTATCGGACCCGAATCCGAGACTTGAGGGCGGTATATCAAACGTAAGAATACACAGTTTATATCCTCTTCTGATATACTTTTTCATCCTGTCGACTATCGTCAGGTGTCCCTTATGTACTCCGTCGAATTTCCCTATAGATACCACGGTGTTTTCCGGGATCTTAAAATCAGTTGTTCCCGATATAATGTTCATGCTGCTCTTCCCTGCTTACTCCTGATTCAAAAACATCTTATACGGTTTGAACGCATCATCCGATACCCTGTATTCGTATACACCCGTAAATTTGCCTTTGCTGTCGTACATCCTGACCCTTGTACCGTTTTGGACTTTTGTTTCAAGTTCCGGCGCAAGTTTCCTTACCGATGCCCCCGATATTACGTTACCGTTTGCAAGAAGCCTCGATGTCTCCCCGCTCGTATGAACGCCGACAAGATCACCGAAAAGTTCTTCCGCGCTTATGATAACGTCAGTGATCTTATTATCCGACACGGCTTCTTCTATCTCCGACAGCCTCATGGCTTCTTTGATCGTAAAGTTTCCGACTCTCGTACGCGTCAGCTTTTCCATGGCGGCTCCGCATCCGAGCTTTCTTCCTATATCGTCTGTCAGAGATCTGATATAAGTGCCTTTTCCGCAGTGCACCCTCATCGTAACGCGAGGAAGTTCGATTGACAGTATGTCGATATCAAATATATTGACGAATACGCTCTTTCGCTCAACGGTGCGACCGCTCCTTGCTATATCGTACAGCTTTTGGCCGCCTACCTTCTTGGCTGAATACATCGGAGGAACCTGATCGTATCCCCCTGCAAACGACATGACCGCCGATTCGATCTCCTCTTTGGTTGACATAACTTCATGGTCCTCGAGAAGCGTTCCGGTCACGTCAAGCGTGTCGTATGTTTTTCCAAGCAGCATAACGGTTTCGTATTCTTTAGTCTCGTCCGCAAATGACTCGACAAGCTTCGTCGCACCCCCGATGCAGACCGGAAGTACACCTTCGGCCATGGGATCGAGAGTTCCCGTATGCCCTATCTTCTTCGTATTAAGGATCCCGCGAAGCTTCGCCACAACATCATGGCTCGTGTAATCCTTCTCTTTGTAAACATTGAGTATTCCGTTCATAGTATACAAGGACGCCCGGACGTACAGATCAGTTCGTCGACGGGTTCCCTCTTTCTACATCTGTTTTTCTATCTCACGCGACAGCGCATTGATCACATCATAATATGTGCCGTTCATCTCAACTCCGGCAGCGCGGTCGTGCCCTCCGCCACCGAATATCGATGCTACTTTGGCAACATTCACATGTCCTTCCGAGCGCATGCTTACCTTGTAGCGCTGCGTCCCCATCTCATACATGAATATGGCAACTTCCACGCCTCTCGTGTTCTTCAGCTGATTAACGATGCCCTCGAGATGTTTGGGGAGAACCTGATAGAAATCCATCATCTTCCTGTCAACCATGCTGACTATGCACTTGCCGTCCATGAACAATATGCTCTCGAGAAGCGCCCGCCCGAGTATCTGATTCTGGATATATGATTTTTCGTAAAAAGTCCCTCGTATTATCGCAGGCCCGTCAAAGTTATACTCTATCAGATCTCCGACTACCGCAAAGCTCTCTTTGCTCATATTCGAATACTGGAACACGCCCGAGTCATGGACTATTCCCGTGTACAGACACTCCGCCACGGCATCGTCGATGTACTTCTTATCAAACGTTTCATAGAGCACCTCGCATGTACTCGAAGCATGAGGCTTGATCAGATTGATATCACAAAGTCCCGAATTGGTCTCGTGATGATCGACGCATATAGTCTTGTCTGCCGTCTCAAGAAAGTATTGTGACTCTCCGAGCCTATCGAGTGAGCTCACATCGAGCGCAATGAACACGTCATATTTCTCTTTCGGGGAATATGTCAGGTTCATCTCATCGTATCCTTTCAGATACGAGAATATCGTCGGCGGATTATCCTGCGTAAATACCGTGACCTTAAGATCAGGCTTGGCATTAAGAAGGTAGTTTCTCACCGCGAGCGTTGAACTTATGCAGTCGCCGTCGGGTCTTATGTGCCCTGCTATCGCGACACTTTTTGCATTTCCGATCTCCTGTAGCAGATCCATTACATTTCCTCTGTTTCTTCGTCCTTGTCGGGGATCGCAGCCATGACCTCATCGATCTTTGCGGACATCGCCATACCGTACTCGGTGGAAGTGTCCGCTATAAACCGAAGGGTCGGTGTATTGCGAAGGTTTAACGTTGAAGCAAGATGATGTCTCATGAATCCCTCGGCATTCCGAAGACCTTCCATCGTCTGCTCCCTTACGCTCTCATCTCCGAGAACACTGATATAAACCTTGCACGTCTTGAGATCCGGAGCAACCTCAACATCGGTAACACACGTCATGGGTGCTATCCTCGGATCCTTTATTCCTCCGCGGATAAGATCGGCAAGAGCCCTCTGGACCTCCGAATTTATCCTTGTGTTTTTGATGCTGTTTTTTCTCATTTCCTGGGTACCTCGACCATCGTGTAACCCTCAACGATATCAAGCTCAGCAAAATCACCGAACTCTTCAAATACGAGACCGCATTCGAATCCCGCTTTGACTTCCTTGACATCGTCTTTGAATCTCTTTAAGGATGCAAGCTTTCCTTCGTAGATCTGCTCGCCTTCCCTCGTGATCCTGATCAGACATCCGCGCTGCATCACGCCGTCGAGCATATACGATCCGGCGATGTTTCCTATGCCGCTCGCCTTGAATATCTGCCTGATCTCCGCATGACCGAGGATCTTCTCCTCGAATACAGGATCGAGCATTCCCTTCATGGCATCCTCAACATCCTCGATAGCCTTATAGATAACGTCATACAGTCTGATATCAACGCCTTCGGATTCCGCAGTAGCCTTTGCGGTAGCATCCGGACGAACATTGAATCCGATGATGATCGCGTCACTGGCACTTGCAAGAATAACGTCCGATTCGTTGATGGCACCTACGCCGCTGTGGATGACCTTAACAACAACTTCGTCGTTCGAGAGTTTGATAAGAGACTCTTTGACGGCCTCAACCGAACCCTGTACGTCAGCCTTAAGGATAAGGTTGAGTTCCTTAAGGTTACCCTCCTGGATCTTGGAGAACAGACCTTCAAGAGACATCTTCGATTTGATCTTTGTATCGTCAAGAAGCTTGACTTTGTTCTGGGCGATGAACGTCTCGGCAAAGTTCTTTGCTTCCTTGTCGGAATCAAGAGATACAAATACTTCTCCTGCTCCGGGAACGTCGTTAAGACCGAGTATCTCAACAGGTGTTGACGGACCTGCCTCTTTAACCCTGCGGCCCGTGTCGTCGATCATTGCCCTGACTTTACCGTGGGAAGGACCTGCGGCGATAAAATCACCCACCTTGAGCGTACCCTTCTGAACGAGTACTGTAGCGACAGGACCGCGTCCCTTATCGAGCTCGGCCTCGATGACCATACCTCTTGCCCTTCTGTTTGCATTGGCCTTGAGTTCAAGAATATCGCTCGTAAGAAGGATCATCTCAAGCAGTTCCTTGATACCTTCTCCGGTCTTGGCAGATACCGGTGCAAAAACCGTATTGCCGCCCCAGTCTTCGGGAACGAGTTCGTATTCGGACAGTTCCTGCTTAACTCTGTCTATGTTTGCCGAAGGCTTATCTATCTTATTGACTGCAACGATGATCTCGATGCCTGCTGCCTTCGCATGGTTGATCGCTTCTATCGTCTGAGGCATAACACCGTCATCGGCTGCGACAACGAGGATCGCGATATCCGTTGCGTTCGCACCGCGCATACGCATAGCCGTGAAAGCTTCATGACCCGGCGTATCAAGGAATGTGATCTTCCTTCCGTTAACATTGACGACATATGCACCGATCGCCTGCGTGATACCGCCGGCTTCGCCCTCTATGACCTTTGTGTTACGTATCGCATCAAGAAGCGATGTTTTACCGTGGTCAACGTGACCCATAACGCATATTACGGGAGGACGGCTCGTCATGGTCGATGTATCTTCCTCTTCTTCCTTGAGGAGTTCTTCTATAACATCAACAACAACTTCCTTCTCGCAGAGGATCTCGTATTCAACCGCGATCTCTTCCGCTTCCTCGTATGTTATCTCTTCATTAACGGTAACGACTCTGCCCTGAAGGAACAGTTTCTTGATGATCTGCGAAGACTGTATCTTCATCTTATCGGCAAGATCTTTGATGGTGATCGTCTCCGGAAGAGTGATTACTTTGATCTTCTCCTCTTCGGGCTCATCCTTCTTCTGTACCTTAGGATCCATCATCTTGGAGGCTTTGCCCTTAACCTGCTTTCCTCCTTTGAATCCGTCCTCGTTCTCGTAGATACGATCTTTCTTGTTCTTGTCTTTGGAAGTGTTTCCCTTTCTGTCACTTCCGCCGCGTCTTCCGTCTTTGTTGCCGGATTCCTGCGATGCATTGAATCCGCGACCCTGATTGATGACAATACCTCCTCTTGCGGGTCTGTCACCTGACGGTCTGTCTCCCGCGGGACGTTTTTCTACTCTTGCGGGTCTTGTTCCGGCTGCGGCTGCTGCGGGTGTGCCTGTTGCGACCTTTTTGGCGCCTGCCGCTCTTTGTCCTCCAGCAGCTGCAACAGCACTGCCAGTGCTATCGCTACCGCTCCCAGCAGTATTGACATCAGCTTTAACAGTTTCTGTACTTTCCTTTTTAGGCGCAGTGCCTGTTCTACGTAACCTATCTCGATCGCCTCCCTGGTTGTTCTCTGCAAGTCTTGCGGCTCTTTCCGCAGTCGTGGGTACCGTCGGACGGATTATTCCGCCGGGAGTCTTGGGCTTTGCGGCTCCCGCTCCTCTGACGTTCTGACCGCCTCCGCGCTGAACCTGTGCGTTTCTCGCCGATGATACTACGATGATCGGCTTCTTCTTCCTGACCGGTGCCGGTGCTTCTCCGGCCGGCCTTACCGGTTTTGCAGCACTCTTAGGTGCCTCGGGCGCCGCTTCTTTTGCAGGTGCCTTCTTTGCCGGCCTGGGTGCTTCGGCTTCACTTTCTTTCTCGGCCTTGGCGGAAGAACCTTTGGAGAGCTTCTTCCTGAGAGCTTCGGCCTGATCATCCTCAAGACCGGATGCCGGTGCCTTGCCTTCTATTCCCATTGAAGCCAATATCGCTATGACTTCGCTGCTTTTTATGTCAAATTCTTTTGCTATCTCATGTACTTTAGTTTTTGCCATTATCGCTACCTCCGTTCGGAACTTTTATTAGGATCTGCCGTGCCAGTTTTTCGTTCGTTACGCACAGTGACGCACGAAATTCTTTGCCGATGGCATGTCCGAGGTTTTCTTTGTCTGAGTATTCCAGATATGGAACTTCGTAATAAGAACACATATCTCTGAACTGTTTCCTTGTATTGTCAGAGGCGTCTGAGGCTACGATGCAAAGAAATGATTTTCCCTCTTTGATCGTATTCTCTGTCATGAATTCACCGCTTTTGACGCCGCCCGCTTTCTGGGCCAGTCCCAGCAGCTGCAATACAGGATCGGGTCTCATATGATCATTCCTCTCCTTCGGCAGGCTCACTCGCCTCTTCGGCTACTTCTTCTTCGACATACTCCTCATCGGCATATTCCTCGTAGGCGTACTCACCCTCGACATACTCGCCTTCCTCGTATTCGCCTTCGACGTACTCGCCTTCCTCGTATTCATCTTCGTCGTAGTAATCCTCAAGACGGAATCCCGGAGTATCCTTCGCCTGGGTCTCGGACTTGATATCGATCTTGAAGCCCGTAAGCTTTGCGGCAAGTCTTGCATTCTGTCCTTCCTTACCGATCGCAAGCGAAAGCTGGTCATCGGGAACAACTACCTTGGCTGATTTTTCATCGCTGTCGGCGATGACGAAAACAACCTTTGCAGGTGAAAGTGCATTCTCTATAAGGATACCGGGGTTATCATCCCAGCATATGATATCTATCTTCTCTCCGCGAAGTTCATCAACAACGGCATTTACTCTCGTTCCGTTCATACCGACGCATGCACCGACGGGATCGACATCCGGATTGTTTGACCAAACGGCCATCTTCGTACGGCTGCCGGCCTCACGTGCGATCGATTTGATCTCAACGCTTCCGTCGCGGATCTCAGCTACCTCAGCCTCAAACAGGCACTTAACAAGGTACGGATGTGTACGTGATACGGAGATCCTGGGGCCGCGGTTATTGTCCTTGACTTCGACAACATAAACCTTCACGCGGTCATTGATACGAAGGTTCTCTCTGGGAATCTGCTCGGACTCGGGAAGGAATGCATCCGCTTTTCCGAGATCGATGCAAACGTTCTTGCCGACATATCTCTGAACAACACCGGTAACGATGCTGCGCTCTTTGTCCTTGAACGTCTTGACAACGACCGAACGCTCCTCTTCACGAATCTTCTGAAGGATGACGTTCTTCGCATTCGTTGTAGCGATACGTCCGAAATCCTTACTCTCTATCTCAACATCTATAACGTCGCCTACCTTGACGCCCGCTACGATCTTCTTCGCCTCTTCCTTTGCGATCTCCGAAACGCTGTCCTCGGGCTTCATAACAACCTTCTTGGCTGCGAACACTTTGAACTTACCCGTTTCCCTGTCGATCTCGACACGCATGTTGTCGGACTTGCCGAAATGCTGCTTGCATGCGGTCAGAAGAGAAGTTTCGATCGCCTCGAACATCGTTTCCTTGCTGATGTCCTTCTCCTTCTCCAATATCTCGAGAGCCATCAGAAGCTCTTTACCGCTGTCTTCCTTTACTACTTCTTTCTTTGCCATTTTGATCATTCTCCTTTTAATAATAACAGTGTTATTTATCGTTATGTCAGAAATCGACTGATAATCTAACGGTTGCTATATCGCTCCGCGCATATGATTTTTGCGCCGGAGGCGCTTTGCCCGGCGTCTCCTCGATCGTGACGGTATCTTTATCGAAAGCCGTAAGCTTTCCGCATGTTTCCTTCGAACCGTCGACCGGCCGGTAGAACTTAATGTCCACGTCCCTTCCGATACTGCGCTCGAACTCGCGATCCTTTACGAGCTTTCTGCCAAGCCCGGGCGAACTGACCTCGAGAGTGTACGCATCTTCGATAAAATCATCCGCATCGAGTTTGTCGGACAGTTTCCTCGAAACATCGACACAGTCATCGATCGTGATGCCCCCGGGTTTGTCGATGTACACTCTCAGGTACATCTCCTGCCCTTCCTTAACATATCCGACATCCCACAGATCGAATCCGGTCTCATCGATTATCGGCGCAAGCAGCTCTTCGGTACGCTCTTCGATATCTTCCTTCTTTGACATCGTTCCTCCTTATCGAGAGCAAATTCACTTAACATCAAATGAAGTGAGCTGCGGACAGCTCACTTCATACCTAAAACCATAATTCAAATATTATAATACCACCTGTTCGGGGCAATTGCAAGAAGAAAATCACTTGATAGTGATGTTTGTTATGTGCGGATTGGGTCCTTCATACCAGTACAGAAATCCTTCACAGTCGATCTTGTCGCCGACCTTGAGTGTCTTGGCCGTCTTGTACACTTCCGTGTCCGATCCCGTAAGATAAGCCCTTACAAGGAATGTATAGGTCTGTCCGTCCTTGGATACGTTGAAGTAAACATCGTTGCCCTCTTCTCCTGAACCGTCCCAGTTGTAAAGGAACGGAGCCTCATTTCCGTTTCCGTCCTTGGATGCTACAATCTCAAGATCCTTAAACGAAACGAACCGGTTCATATTTGATGCAAGTTCATCCTTGCCGAGAAGGTCTGTAACATCCTTTGCCTCTGCGATATACGAACCGTCCTCTATCTCAAATGTTGCGTCAACGATCTCAACCTCACCCGACCATTCGGATTTGAATCCCTTTGCTTTGATCTTTGTTCCGGGATTGAGCTTTGCGGCATCTTCTTCCGAGCAGGGCATGTCATACAGGAAATACGCACCTTCCTTGTCGGCTGCGTATATCGTGATCTTTCCGTCCCACCAACTCTGATGTGCCTGAACGTACGCTTCGATCGTAACTTCCGAATCAAGCGGAGCTGCAACGTACTCTTCGTAGGTCATAACGCCTTCGGATTTCTTATCGGATCCGCCCTTACCCGAGCAGGCCGCAAGACCGAGTGCACATGTGATCATCATTGCGATAGCAAGTATCTTTTTCATAATATTCCCTTCCTTCTTAAATAAAGAATGTCTGTTTCCGACACGGTAATTATATAACACATTCAAAAGAAATCAAGATTTTCTCATCCGCCCCCGTATATACACGGCCGCAATGAGTATCCATGCGATCGCCAGCGTTATAAGAAGAGCTTTTGATGCCGCGGGAAGAGGTCCCGTACTCTCTTTGCGGTTTGCGCCGCCTCCGAGCGAATCAAGCTTATATAGACTCCTGACATCCTCGTATGTTTTCTCTATGAATTTTTCGTCGACGGTCGTGCCGCGCCTTTCTGCCTTTGTGACGTTCTCGATAAGCGCTCCGGCCGCGTCTCTAAGAGATGCTGATCCGGCGAATACCGGCGTCGTGAATGTATTATCGGTGCTATCCAGAAGGAGCTTCGATGCATCCATCTTGATGCTGTAATGCTCGTTGTTATCCGTTCCGGCAAGCTCGAGATACTTAACATATTCATCCGACTGTCTTGCTTTTGCAGTGACCGGAACGTATCCCTCCGTTTCCGAATATGCCGTCTGAACATCGTTTGTCAGAAGGAACTGCGCGAACAGCCACGAAGCAAGAACCTGTTGGGGATCTTCCTTATTGAACACACAGACCGACGGTCCCTGCGACATCATCTTGGGATCGGACGGATCGAACTGCGGGATCGGACGGACAACTGTCGTAAAGTTAACTTTGTTTTCCTCGGCAATGTCCGAAAGAGGTGCATCGCCTCCCATCCATGTAGCGCCGGCGGTAGAGTCAACGGCAAATATACACTGTCCGGCATTAAGGAAATTGCCCGGATAACTGGATATCTTAAAAGTGGAAAAGGCTCCGCTGCGAGCGTGCTTGGCTGTCTCCAGGAGCAGCTGCGTCGTGGTGTCGTTAAATATTCCTATCTCGCCGTCCTCTGTCGAATACGGAGCATTCTTCTGGCGAAGCTGTGAGATCATCATATTGTCGGTAGACTTGTAAATGAACGGGATCAGAACCTTCTGTCCGTTCACGGCATAGTTTCCCGACTGATCTTTTTCCATAGCCTTCTCCGATACTTCCCAGACAAAATCCCACGTCAGAATATCAGGAAGTTCATAGCCGAGTGCCTTTACCATATCCTCATTTATATAGAGTGCTTCCGTGGATCGCATGAATGGAAGCGCATAGAGTGTACCGGAGAGTCTGCATTCGTCGACAAACTTTCCTATGATTTCGTCCTGCGCGGGGCCGTCAAACTTAAGCTTGCTTCCGCCGAGGCCGTACTCTGCATTCTGCGCAAGTTCATCGAGCGGGACAACGATATTGATCCCGCTCATATATGTGGCGATATGATCGGGATAAGTTATACATACATCGGGCGTCGTATTGGTGGAAATGTTCGTTATAACATCATTATAGATACGCCCGTAATCCGTATACAGACGCATGTTGACATCGATATTGGGGTAAAGCGCCTCGAAATCCGAGATCGCCTTTTTGTATATGTCGCTCTGGACCTTGTTTGTGTCGTTCTTGGCCCAGAAAGTTATCTCGTGTTTGACGCCCTCGTCGAAGCTTTCGGGGATCACAAATTCCGGAAGGCCCTTTGAACCGTGGCACGCCGTAAGAATAGGCGCAACCGTAACGGAAAGTATCAGTACCGCAAGCGTTCCGAGGTGTTTCTTCTTCATCATCCCTTTGTACCTCCGGTCGCGACACCTTCCATGATCTTCTTGTGAAATACGAGAAACAGTATTATGAGCGGAAGCGATATGATCACAACAGCAGCCATCATAGCCGGGATGTTCTCTCGTCCGAACCCGCTCTCACGTATCTGCTGTATCCCATTTGAGACAAGGAAATATTCCTGTTTGTCCGTAACGAGCCTGGGCCATACGAATGAGTTCCAGCACTCGATAACCTTTAAGATAACGATCGTTATCATAGTCGGTCTGCATATCGGGATCAGTACTTTCATTAAATAACGTATGTCGGATGTGCCATCCACCTTTGCGGCCTTATACAGGTCATCCCCTACCTGCGCAAAGTTTTCCTTGAGAAGGTATATATAGAAAACAGATGTTACCGATGGGAGTATGAGTCCGGTAAAAGTATTTCTGAGATTCAGGTCTGTTATTGTAACATAGTTCGTTATGATAACAAGCTCGTTCGGGATCATCATCAACGCCAGGAACAGCGTGAACACAAGGTCCTTCCCACGAAAGCTCAAGCGTGCGAACGCAAAGGCTGCAAGCGTTATCACAATAAGCATAACAGCTGTTGTTATAACGGTAAATATGAGCGTGTTCCACAGATACCTTGAAAGCGGCACCGAAGTGAAAGCATCGGCATAGTTTGAAAGAGTCGGTGAAGTCGCATAAAACTTCGGTGTGTACTCCCTGTTGTACGAACTGTAGCTCTTTATTGATGACAGAAGCATCCAGTAGAACGGGAACAGCACTATGATCGCCCACAAAGACAGGCACAGATATGTGAATGTTTTTTTGATGATCTTTGCTCTGTTCTTCATATCACTTCACCGCCACCTTTCGGCTCACCATCAGATTAATGACCGTGATCGTCAGCACGATCGCAAACAGTATAATAGCCGCGGCCGATGCATAGCTCGGATATCCTCCGGAATTGCCGTAGAGCATGTCGTATATATATCCGACTATCGTGTTCATGCCGGCGGAATTAAGATCGGTCCCGAAGAGTGCCACCTCATCGGAATATGCCTTGAACGCGCCGATGAAACCGGTTATCACAAGATAAAATATCATAGGTGAGATCATCGGAAGAGTGATCTTGCAGAACATCCTAAACGGTCTCGTACCGTCGACTTCCGCCGCACTGTAATAAACCTTCGGCACACTCGCGAGAGCCGACGTCAGTATCAGGATCTTAAACGGAAGAACGACCCATATCGTGTAAAAGCACATGACAAACATCTTTGCGGCATACGGACCAGTAATGAAATCGATGCTCTCTCCTCCGAAAAAGTTTATGAACATGTTGATCAGGCCGTCCGAATATGCCGTTTTCTTAAACAGGATCATGAACACAAGTCCTACTGCAAGCGTATTCGTTACGTATGGCAGGAAATAGACCGTCTGGAACAGATCCTTAAGCGGCTTTATCGAAGAGAGTCCGAGCGATATAAGAAGCGCTATGAGCGTTGAGAGCGGCACGGTTATGATAACGATTATAAACGTGTTCTTGAGTGCCTGAATGAAATACGGGTCCCTCAGGACATACGAATAGTTATACGCCCCGGTCCCGAAAAAGGTCTGCGTCGCAAAATTGTATCCTTCCTCAAACGAATACACGAATACATCCACTAGCGGATATACCATGAACACGCCGAGAAACAGTATTGCCGGCAGCAGATACAGCCAGCCTTTTGCCTTGAATCTATCGTCCATCGGCCACCTCGAATCTGATGCGCTCTTCCGATTCTTTGTCAAACACAAACACCTTATGCGGCTTCAGAGAGAAACGGACCTCTTTTTTATCAAGATCGATCCTGTTATCCGCATTTACGATCGAGCGGATCAGCCCCGTATCATTTAACGTATCGTCATGCTCGGATACGATCGAGACATCGCGTCCCATAACCTCCAGTCTCCCGAGCCTGCAGCAAAACGGTCCGTTTTCATCGAGCGTGAATCCCTCGGGTCTTATTGCAACATACACTTCCCGCTCATCGCGAAAATCACCCGACTCGAGAACCGCATCTTCACCGATGAATAATATGCCGTCCTTCATCTTTCCGTTAAAAACATTGATCGGCGGAGTACCGAGAAACTTTGCAACAAAAAGATTCACGGGATCGTCATATACGTCCTGGGGTCTTCCCATCTGCATCATGATACCCGCCTTCATAACAACGATAAGATCACATATACTCATGGCCTCATCCTGATCGTGGGTAACGAACACGGTCGTGATCTTCGTCTCGCGCTGGATACGCCTTATCTCTTCTCTCGTCTGAAGCCTCAGTCTTGCATCAAGGTTTGAAAGAGGCTCATCAAGCAGAAGAACTCTCGGCGTCTTCACAAGAGCTCGTGCTATGGCGACTCTTTGCTGCTGGCCGCCCGAAAGCTCCGACGGTTTTCTCTCCATAAGTTCGTCTATCTGTACAAGCTTTGCGGCATGAAGCACGCGCTCCGCCATCTCTTCTTTGGAAAGCTTTGCATCTCCCCTGAGATTTTCCAGCGGGAATCTGATATTCTTCTCAACGGTAAGATGCGGATAAAGAGCATAGCTTTGAAATACCAGGCCTACACCGCGATCCTGAGCCGGAAGTCCGGTAACGTCATCTTCTCCGAAAAATACCTTTCCTTCGGTCGGCTTCTCGAGCCCCGAGATAAGGTTCAGCGTCGTTGATTTGCCGCAGCCCGAAGGGCCCAGAAGACCCACAAGCTTACCGTCGGGTATCTCGAAATCAAAGTCGTTAACGGCGATAACGTCGCCGCCCTGTTTCTTGTTTCTGTTTGGAAATTTCTTGGTGAGGTGTTGCAGAACTATCTTCATGTGGAGTTCTCCTGTCTCTATCTGTACGCGACCCGGCCGGACGGGCGGATTTCTCTCCTCGCCGCCGGTTATATATCGTAACTGTGCATCAGATCACGTGATATATGATCAAGATCCGGATATATCGATCCTTCCGTAATTCCGAACACACGCAGCGAATCTATAAAGTACTTCTTGCGATCCTTCGGTATTATTATCCGGTACAGAGTGTCCTCGTCGCATATGTCCTCGAGGCGGCGCAGCGAATTATGTACCGTGAAATTTGCCTGCTGACTGTACATGCGAAGGTTATTATCCGTTGACGATACGGCAAGTATCCTGTCGTCAAGTTCATGGTTGTGATGATTGTGCTTAAACGCCGGGAGAAGCATCTCCTGAGTTGTCTCGGCATCGTTCGGATATATACAGTATCCGAAGCCCTGAGATTCATTTAGAGACATCGGTGAAAGCACCCACACGCACGCATCCTTGTCGCCGGTCTGCTTGTGTGTCTCTGTTGCAAAAAACGATGCGATAAGCGGTGACTTGCTCCAGTCCAGGAGTCTCGTGGGCAGACCGTAATGCTGCATGATCGCAACCCATCCCGCGTAATTTTTCTTCTCGGGCGGCTTGTTCATGATCTGCCTTGCCTTGATGTAGAAGTCGTTCGTTATAAACCTCTCGACATCGATCCTCTTCTGCGTACGCTGTATCGAAGGGATCAGGGGGAGCGATGAATCGTCCTCGCCCCTGTACCACAGATTCAGGCCGTGCTTTCCCGCCAGCTCGTTAACAAACTGAAGCAGATCATCTATATTTGTAATACTTTTCTCAATCATTTCTCATTACCCGGATAAAAGTGTTTATGGTCGTCGACAGAAACACACATTTGCTCAAAAGGCGCTTCCGCTTCTTTCCGCACGTCACGTTACTAGACTCGAGAAAACCTCGTCAAGTAACAACGTGCTCCAAAACTTTTGAGCAAACGGTGTTCTATCGACGCCTGTATATGATCTGTCGACTATATATAACATGAGGCCGGGAAACCCCGACCTCGCAAAATCGATTTACATATATATCACTGCACGCCATTCGATTCCAGAATGAATTTGATATCGGAAGCGTTATGATGCTCTTCGTGGAACTGTTTTGCTTCCTCATCGGTACCGTTGATAGTAGCATAACGCCATTTATCAAGCAGATACTTATACTGCGTCGGTGTAACCGCAACTCCGCATATCGTGTAGCTCTTGGATGCTGCCGCTGCCGCTGCCAACTGCTCCTGCAGAGCCTTAGCCTCTTCCTCAGCCTTCTTGGCATCCTCTTCAGCCTTCTTCGCATCTGCCGCTGCCTTGGCTTCAGCCTCTTCCTTGGTCTGCGTCTGGCTCTCTTCGGTAGTAGCGTTAGCCTCGGTCTTCTTCTCTTCTTCTTTCTTCTCGTCTTCCTTCTTATCTTCCTCGGTAGGTCCCTGGTTGAACTCTTCCTCGGAGATCTCTGTCAGGAACTCACTCTTCATGTAACCGTCCTGACCTTTGTACATGATGTGTGTCCAGTCATCGACGTCCTCGACCTTCTCGAACATATCACCCTTCTTGGCCTTGCCGAGAACATCACCGTCGGTGCTGTTCGTGGATCTGACGTTGACATCATCACCCGTACTCTTAACGTATTTCTTCATGACCGCTGCTTCGGCTTCCGCAGCCGCTGCCGCAGCTTCCTCTTCAACCTTCTTCTGTTCCTCGGCCATTGCCGCAGCCTCTGCCTGCGCACGTGCTACCGAATCAACAACAGCGAATGTCAGCACCTGGCTCTTGATATCCTTGCACTCAACATATACGGTAACGTTTCCTTCATTCATACCTGTCGTGAGCACTGCCTTGCCATCCTCGCTGATCTCGAACGAACTTGTGGGATCGTCAACGACCGCAGTTGCTTTCTTGATGCTCGCCTTACTCGGCTTGGTATTGATCGTAAACGTGTACTGTGTTCCGACCTCAAGCGATGTCTCCGTAAAGTCCGGCTGAAGCGCTATCGTCTTGAGTTTGTTGGACAGGGTGTACAGATATATTCCTCCACCGATGACCGTTACAGCGATAAGCACCGCAAACACCAGGATCAGTATTCTGACTAAACTGTTTTGCCTTCTCACGATAATTCTCCTTTATGATATATACGCTAAACTGGTATTGTTATATTCCGACATAGTATTATACACCAATTACGCAAGCACTTACAAGCCTTAAAGAATAAACTTCTCTGCTATCTCGGCTATCGCGCTTTCGTTATTGGTGCGGTTTGTAACATATCCCGCATGTGATTTTGCCGCATCATTGCCGTTTTTAACGACCACTCCGAGGCCCGCTGCATCGAGCATCGATATATCGTTTGCTTCATCACCCGCAGCGATACTGTTTGCAACAGGAATGTCCAAAAGGTCGCACAGCATCATGACCGCATTGCCCTTTGACACATCAGGCGGAAGGTATTCCAGAAGAAAATCCATGGAGAACACGCTCTCCACGTGCCCCTCGGTGATATCCCTGTACTTTCGTTCAAACTCCTCCAGTATCTGTCTGCTCCGGCCCTCCACGATCGACATCACAACAAACTTCGGAGGAGGCGCGGGCAGATCTTCCGGGATCCGTTCAAGTATGCGGTACGGCATCTTGATCCGCTTACAGTATCCTTTCAGCTCAGGTGTTTCGCGAAGTGATACGACATGATCATCCGTGTATGTATGGATGTGCAGTCCCTCATCGGATGCCGCTTTGAACATCTTTCCGACCGTGTCGAAATCAACCGTGTTCGCGCTGATCACCTTTTCTTCACCGCAGTCATATATGACTCCGCCGTTCGAACATGCAAGGAATATTCCCGGCCTGTACAAAGACAGTTCGTTCGCAACGACTTTGGCGCTGTACAGCGGACGGCCCGTCGCGATCACGAACCGGTGGCCTTCGGCTATTATTTTGTTTATCGAATCAAGATCACGGCTGCTGACATTCTTCTCGTCATCGAGCAGCGTCCCGTCGAGATCCGAGAACAGGATCTTCTTATCCGCCATAGGTCAGTTATCGTCGTCTTCCTTATTGGCCGTGTATACGAATCTCTTTCTTGCCATCTCATCGCTCGCAAGATACTCGTCGTACGTTGTGATCTTGTCTATCATCGATCCGTTCGGCAAAAATTCCATGATACGGTTCGCGGTTGTCTCTACAAACTGATGGTCATGCGAAGCAAACAGTATCACGCCCGGGAACTTGATGAGTCCGTTGTTGAGCGCCGTAATGCTTTCCATGTCAAGATGGTTCGTGGGCTCATCGAGGATCAGTATGTTGGCTCCTGATATCATCATCTTGGACAGAAGACATCTGACCTTTTCTCCTCCCGACAGGATATTGATCTTCTTCACGCCGTCTTCGCCGGGGAAGAGCATCCTTCCCAAAAATCCCCTGACATACGTTACATCCTTGACCGGAGAATACCCTGTAAGCCAGTCGGTGATCGTGTAGTCATGCGCGAATTCCTCCGTGTAATCACGCGGGAAATACGCCTGCGATGTCGTCACGCCCCACTTATATGTCCCCTCATCGGGCTCAAGTTCGCCCATGAGGATCTTAAACAGTGTCGTCTTGGCAAGCTCGTTCGTCCCGACAAAAGCAACCTTGTCGTCGTGTCCCAGAATGAACGAAATGTTGTCGAGAACCTTAACGCCGTCAATCGTCTTGCTGATCCCCTCCACGGTCAGGACCTCGTTTCCTATCTCCCTGTCAGGGCGAAAATCAATGTACGGATACTTACGGCTTGAAGGTTTGATCGTGTCAAGTTCGATCTTTTCGAGTGCTCTCTTACGGCTCGTAGCCTGCTTTGATTTGGAGGCATTCGCCGAAAATCGTGAGATGAATTCCTGCAGTTCCTTGATCTTCTCTTCCTTCTTCTTGTTTGCTTCCTTCATCTGCTGAATGAGCAGCTGACTCGACTCGTACCAGAAATCGTAGTTACCGGCATAAAGCTGGATCTTGCCGTAGTCGATATCCGCGGTATGTGTGCATACCTTGTTCAGGAAATATCTGTCATGGCTGACAACAATGACGGTATTGTCAAAGTTTATGAGGAACTCCTCGAGCCACTCTATCGCATCAAGATCAAGGTGGTTGGTAGGCTCGTCGAGAAGGAGTATATCAGGATTGCCGAACAATGCTCTTGCAAGCAGGACCTTGACCTTCTGCGGTCCCGCAAGGTCACCTACAAGACTGTAGTGAACGTCTGTCTCTATACCGAGTCCGTTAAGAAGTGTTGCCGCGTTTGATTCGGCCTCCCATCCGTCCATCTCCGCAAACTCGGCTTCAAGTTCGCTCGCACGGATACCGTCTTCATCGGAGAAATCCTCCTTGGCATAGATAGCGTCCTTCTCCTTCATAACGTCATACAGGCGCTGATTGCCCATGATGACCGTATCTATTACAGTGTATGCGTCGTATTTGAAATGATCCTGTTCGAGTACCGACAGACGCTGTCCCGGCGTTATCGCGATATCACCGTTCGTCGTGTCGAGTTCTCCCGACAATATCTTCAAAAAAGTTGACTTACCTGCGCCGTTGGCGCCGATAAGTCCGTAGCAGTTACCTTCGGTGAACTTAATGTTCACATCTTCAAACAGGGCCTTCTTACCGACCCTGTACGTCACGTTGTTAGCACTTATCATAATATTGTTCTCCTACTATTGGTTGAGGCTCAGGCATTTACCACAAGGAAACGTCCGTCCGGAAGTGTGAACACCTCCGCCTGCTGCTCGATCTCCTCATCGGTCATTCCGTCCGTATCAACACCCATTTCATCAAAGTACTCGATGACCTCCTCGATCGTCTCCACGACCTCGGCCATTGAATCTTCGAGGAAATCCCGTGCTTCATCGGGTGTCGACGCCACTTCGTCGTCAAACAGCTGATTCTGGTTTTCCAGGAAATAATTGATGACTTCCTTATCAAACATATTCCGTCCTCCCTAAATCCCTTATCTCTTCTACTGGTTCGTACCTTCTATCGGAATGAACACCCTGCTGTTCTCCACCGGATCTTTCGTATCAACAAGACTTGCCGCCCATTCACAGAATGTTTTCTGAGCACTCACAAGATCCCTGCCCCTTCGGTCGAGTCTCTCGTATGTTCCGTCCGAAAGTTCTATCCTCGCCTTCTCGGTGTCCGAAAGAAGTGTTCCGAGTATATAAATTACCCTTTCCTTGAGTGATTCGTCAAGTATCGGGAACATTATCTCTACACGCTTTAAGAGATTTCTCGGCATCCAGTCGGATGAACCGCAGTAAACTTCACTGTTTCCGGCATTCTCAAAATAGAATATCCTGCTGTGTTCCAGAAAATCACCCACGATGCTTCGCACCGTGATATTCTCCGAAACGCCTTTGATGCCCGGTTTGAGACAGCATATTCCGCGAACGATCAGTTCTATCTTAACCCCCGCACACGATGCATCATAGAGTGCGCGTATAACTTCACGATCACAGATCGAATTGACTTTGGCCACTATGTGCGAACGTTTTCCGTCACGCGCGTTTGCCGCTTCCCTGCCTATAAGATGAATGAACCTGTCCTTGAGCCACAACGGTGCGAGTACAAGACGGTTCCAGTATAGAGGCTCCGAATAACCGCTCAGCATGTTGAATACGGCGGTCGCATCCTCACCTATCTGCTCCGAACACGTCAGAAGACCGACATCCGTGTACAGCTTGGCCGTGCTGTCATTGTAGTTACCCGTTCCGAGATGAACGTATCTCCTGATACCGTCCTCCTCATGGCGTACGACAAGCGTGATCTTACAGTGAGTCTTAAGGCCGACAAGACCGTATATTACATGACATCCGGCCTGCTCAAGCTTGCGCGCCCAGACAATGTTGTGCTCCTCGTCAAAACGTGCCTTAAGTTCAACGAGAACCGTAACCTGTTTGCCGTTCTCGGCGGCCTCCGCAAGGGCAGCGATTATGGGTGAATTACCGCTGACACGGTAGAGTGTCTGTTTGATGGCAAGCACGTCCGGATCCTTGGCCGCGCTCTTTACGAAATCAATGACCGGATCGAATGTCTGGTACGGATGATGCATCAGAATATCATGAAGCCTTATCGATGCGAATATGTCCTCACCGTCCCCTATCTCGGGTACGGGCTTGGGAATATACGGAGCGGTCTTCAGATGATCGAACCCGTCAAGGCCGTACAGCTTCATTAAAAATGTCAGGTCTATAGGTCCCGCGATCCTGTATATACTGTCACGTCGAACCGACAGTTCCTTAGCAAGCACGTTCATCAGATCGGGATCGATGTCGTCGGCAACTTCGAGCCTGATGACTTCACCCCACTGTCTCTTCTTGATCTGCTTCTCTATCTCTTTAAGAAGATCCGCCGCTTCCTCCTCGTCAATCGTAAGGTCGGCGTTTCTCATTATCCTGTACGGATATGCACATACAACGTCATAGTTGAGGAAGAGCTTTGACATGTTACGCTCGATGACTTCTTCGAGAAGTATGAATGTGCGCCCGTCAAATGTAGGGATCTCGACTATACGGCTGAGTCCTCCGGGGACCTGAACCGTTGCAAAATCGTGCGCTTCTTCTCCCTTCTTGCTGATCAGAGCACCGATATTGAGTGTCTGGTTACGCACGAGCGGGAACGGTCTTGAAGAGTCCACTGCCATCGGGGTCAGTACCGGATATACCTCTTCTTCAAAATACCTGTCGACATACTCTCCCTGTTCCGCCGTAAGATCCTCATGCTTCGTGATGAAACGGATCCCGTTTGCTTCCATGAGCGGCAGGAGTGTGTGCATCAGCACAAAATACTGTGTCTCAACAAGTTCATGCGTCTTGTGTGCGACCGCGTCAAGCTGCTCATCGATCGTCATGCCGGCGATGTCACGCTTTGAATAACCCGCATGTTTCATGTCGATAAGAGAAGCCACCCTGACCATGAAAAATTCATCCAGATTGGATGCCGTTATCGACAAAAACTTCAGTCTCTCCATGAGCGGGTTGGTCGTATCAGTCGCCTCGCCGAGCACTCTCTCGTCGAACATCAGCCACGACAGTTCCCTGTTCACATAGTAATCTCTGTTGTCGAATTCTTTCATACTCTTTACCTTCGTTTATATTTGAGCACGGGTCTTATCGAGAATACCTCTTCGAACAGTGACGCTTTCCTGAAGAAAAATCCCTGCTCAAGATCGATATCATCCACCGTATATACATTCACAACAAGTTCATCGCCCTTCACCGAAAACCTGACATCATTGACCTTGGTCCTGTAACTTCTGCAGACCCCGTCGGCTATCCTGAAGAGTGCCGACAGCTTTGCTATCTTCAGATAACTTCCTTTGTCAAGGAGCGACTTTGCCGCAAGTTCATTGTAATACTCAAACTGTATCTTATTAAACCGTACGATGTTCGCGACTATCTCACGTTCCGTATGCGACAGCCCGATCATCTCGGTTGCCATGATGATGTCGTATCCGCACTCCGCACCGGCTTCTATGCTCACGTACCTTCCGCAGTCGTTAAGCAGCGATGCGATACGAAGAAGCAGCTTGTCACGCTTTCCCATTCCGTGAATCTTACGAGTCGAATCAAACAGATCGCATGCGACACGTTCGATCAGCGCGTTCCTGTCCTCATTTCCCTGATAACGCTTGGACATTGCTTTTGCACAGGCTATTATATCGTTTTCAAAATCGTGCCCGTAATGTATGAGCTTTTCCTTCTCGGCGTATTCGTATGCCATACCGTCGCAAAGCGATATTCCCGGCGACCATACGGTCTCCGCTTTTGTGATCTTGATGACACGCGCCACCAAGGTTATCGCCGGAAGAAGGAGCGGGACGGTCTCCTCGTTAATGCCGTATTCCTTGGCGATCTCTCCCTTTGTCATTGTCTTGAGATCGGAATACATTTCTTTGAGTCCCGCAGCTGTAAACGATCTTTCCTTTGAGCCTTTGTGATAAAGCATCGCCGAAACGTAATCATCTATTAGGATCAGATTCCTGATCGTCCTGCCTTTAAGGTATAATTTCCTGAATGCCTGAAGCTGATTGTCTATGAGTTCCTTCAGGATACCCTCCATGTCACGGGTCTTTGGCTGGAGAGCCGCAAGCATATCCATCGCACGCAGCACGCCGAGACGTATGTTCTGAGTCGTAACAAGCGCCTCGTTGTCAAACAGCGATATCTGTATACTGCCGCCGCCGATATCGACTATCGCACATCCTTCGCGGATGAACTCATCGAAGCGTGATCCTTTGATCGCAGCTGCTTTATAGTGAAGGAATCTCTGCTCCGAATTGGACAAAACATCCAGCTTGATGCCTGTGCGGAGCTTGATCTGTTCCGTAATTATGGCGGTATTCTTCGTCTCCCTGATCGCGCTCGTTCCGTAGGCCTTGTAATCATCGACTTTGTAGGATCTCATTATCGATGAAAAATCAGCGAGCACATCACACAGCTCATCCATATGATCCGTCGTTATGATACCGTTCTGATACGTGTCGGTACCGAGTTCTATCGAATGGCGGATATGATCGATCTCTTTGACGTTTCCTTTGCCGGAAAACTCGAATATCTTCATACCGAGTTCGTAGCTTCCGACATCAATTGCGGCAAATGTGCGAACTGCCATCTTATCCTCCCTGTTTCATTCCCCTTAAATGATCTATGAACTGTTGCGCCGTTCTTCCCGAAAGACCGCCGTGGGACAGTTCCCACTTATTGGCTTCAAGAAGCAGTTCCTCTTCATCCATTGTTATGCCGTATCTGTCGGCAAGTGCGGTTACTATAGCATCAAACTGTTTCTTGTCGGGACGGGCAAAGAATATCGTCTCCCCGAATCTGTATGCGAGCGACAGTTTCTCCTGAACCGTGTCATTCGTATGAAGATCATCATCACGATCATCTTTGTCGGAATACTTCTCACGCACTATGTGGCGTCTGTTACTCGTCGCATATATGAGAATATTGTCGGGCTTCTTCTCGAGACCGCCTTCGATGACCGCTTTGAGATATTTGTAATCGGTCTCGAAATCTTCAAACGACAGATCGTCCATGTAGATTATGAAACGGTAATTACGGTTCTTGATCTGCGCGATGATATCATTCAGATATCTGAATTGATGCTTATAGACTTCGATAACCCTGAGTCCCCTGTCGTAATATCTGTTCAAAATTCCTTTGATACTGCTGGATTTACCGGTTCCGGCATCACCGAACAGAAGACAGTTGTTGCACGGTCTTCCCTCAATGAACGCCTCGGTGTTGTCCGTCAGTTTCTTCTTGGCGCTCTCATATCCGACAAGATCCTCGAGATAGACATGGGTTATATTTGTGATCGGTTCTATGACCGCGCAGTTTCCCGATGTGTCCACACGAAAAGCTTTGTGAAGGCCGAACTTTCCTACACCGAACGTGCCGTAGAAATCCGATACGAGATCGGAAAACTCCCCGTCGGTTTGTGCCTTCGCAAGATTGTCGCGAAGTTCGATGATCCTGTCGCGAATGCGGCTGTTGAACATCTTCGATCTTCCGTCAGGCTTAACGTATTCCGAAATGAGCGGAGCAAAATGCGTGCCGCACTTTTCATCAAGTTTATTCAGGTCAAGAGCAAAGAGCCTGCGGAAAATACCAAGGTCGCAAAGTGCGACTTCACTGACCGTCCCTTCAACTTTTCCCTTCATCTCGCACGAAGTCGAAAACGCATTCTCATTGTTGGCGATCAGATACGTCAGATACGCCTGCCAGATATTTCCGGCATAGCCGTGACTGACTGCAAGCTCGGTAAGAGAACCCGCAAAAGTGTTGATAAGAGCGGACGCTTCATGATCATCTTCAAAGCCGCCCTCATCTATACGGAGGGCCGCTTCAAGTATGTCACCGTGTTTGAAGTTGCGATATAAAACAAGATCACTGATTCGCATCTGTATCTCCGAAATTTCCCAGAACCTCAAGATCTATTCCGACCGGCTCACCGTCCCAGTTAAAATCATCAAACCCGTCATCGGACAGTCCCATCATCTCCTCCTGCAGTTCCCTGCTTGCCTGCATGAGTGTTATGAACAGCTGTGCCGCTCCGTCGGCGTACTTCTTGTTGGAAACGGAAGCAAACACTTCATCAAGCTTGGCATCCTCTCTTGCCGCATCGTATACGGGAAGATTGTTTTCCATCTTGTATTCGCCGATGGATCTGACCACATCCATACGTTCTTCATAAAGCTTAAGTATCTTCGAGTCGATCTCATCGATCCGGGAACGAAGTTTCTTCATATCTGCTGCCATATCTCACCTCCGACCCGTATAGTATAACATATATAGACGTTGTTTTCTTTCATCAAAAATGATAAAATAACAATTGGTTTTACAGTATTTTTACTAAAGGAGGTTTTATCATGGCTTTTTGTTCAAATTGCGGTAAAGAGGTACCTGAAGGAACGACCGTATGTCCTTCGTGCGGTGCTGCTTTTATGCCTTTGGTCGCTCCGCCGGAGCCCTGGGATCACACTGCTGAGTTTGAAGCTGCCGATATATCCGAAAACAAGGTATATGCCCTTTCCGCTTATGTGTTCAGTTTCATCGGCATCTTCCTGTGCCACTTACTCGCAAAGGAATCACCTTATGCACAGTTCCATGCACGCGAGGCGTTAAAGCTCGATCTTGTTACGGTAGTGGTTTATATCATAGGACTGTTCCTTTGCTGGACGTGCATAGCTCCGATCGCAGGTATCGTAATCGTTCTGATACTCTTTGTCGTAAGGATCATATCGTTTGTACAGGTATGTAACGGCAAAGCAAAAGAGCCCTGGCTCATCCGTTCCATCGGAGCACTGCACTGATACCGTTTATAAAAATGCAAGAAAAAAGCACCTCTTTGAGGTGCTTTTCTTTTTATTCATCATCTTCATCCGAGTCATCTTCCGAGTCATCTTCCGACTCATCTTCATGCTGTTCTTCTTCTGCGTGCTGCTCTTCGGAAGGCGCCTCTTCCTGCGGCTCTTCTTCCTCATCCTCGCTTGAGCTTGAAGTGCTCTGTTTCGCTTTCGTCACCCATTTATAGAAGAAAGCGTGATTTCCGATCATCGTATAATCGCTTATCCCGTAATAATCGGCGTAGTACTTGGTCATAAAGAACAGATAGTCACCGACACGCGCACCGCCGAGCACTTCCTGTGCCGCACTTATACACGTGGAATTGGGCCCGTTCGCTATAATCAGTTCAACCTTACCTGATCTGTACGACGCAAACTGCATCTTCTGGGTTATTACACTCTTGATATCATTCGGGAATGCCGAACTCTTAACCCTGTTCATTATAACGGATCCGACGGCCAGCTTGCCGGTATACGATTCTCCTCCGGCCTCGGCCTGTATCGTGGCGGCCAGCCATTCAAGCTCCGACCCGCTCGCCGAATACGAACCCGATGTGTCCTCTTTCTTCATTGCAAGACGCTTGGCGACCTGCTGAGCCAACTGTGCCTGTGCGGCAGCCGTCTGCGACTCGAGGGACTTCATCGTCTTGTCAAGTTCGACAAGCTTCGTATCAAAATCCCTGAGCTTACCTTTCTCTGCGGAAATGCTGCTGTTCGTGACATCCAGTTTACCCTGTATCTCATCGGTCAGACTCTCGAGCTGCGTATACTTATCGTCAAGGTCTTCCTGATACGAATTGAGCTCGGCCTCTTTTTCCTCAACCTCCGCAACCTTGGCTTCCAGTTCCTTCTCGAGTTCCCTGCACTCCGCTATCCGCTGCCTGTCGTATCTGATCATGGCATTGGCATATTCGTATCTTGTCAGTATATCCCTGAACGAATTGGCTTCGAGGATGGTGCGGAGCATTCCTTTGGATCCGCCCTTTTCGTATACGTTCTTGATGCGCTTTGCAAGGAGAGTCCTCTTTTCTTCAAGAAGCTTCCTTGTCTCGTTCAGCTCATCGTTAAGGCTGACTATCTGAGCCGATACATGGGACATCTCGTCCTCGGCCTTATCGATCTCTTCGTCAAGAGCATCCAGCTTGCCTGAGTATCCCGCGATCTCGTTTTTGAGTTCGTCACTTTGTCCCTTAAGCTCATTGACATTGCTCTCCGTCGCCTTTTTCTGTTCCTGCAGAAGAGCTATCGAGTCCTTCGTGGCCTTCGCCTGCTTCTCGAGATTGGAGATCATCTCCTGAGTCTGCTGCTCCTCGTTCTGCATATTCGCTATCTGATCTTCGAAATCATCGGCCCGGCATGTGTCCGAAAACGCACCTGCGACCATGATCGCGCAAAGAAGCCACGATATGTATTTGATCATCCTGTATTTATACTGTTCCCTCATTTATCATTAATTCCCCTGTGTATCATTTATGAAGTATGAAGTACTCCTTCAGATTCTCAAGAAGCTCCTCCTTCTTGATGTTCTTGAGAAAATATCCCTCGGGTCGGAGGGCCAAAACCGCCATTACACTTTCCTTGTCACCCTTACCGGTAAGGAACATGACCGGAATATTCTTGGTTTCATCATCACTTCTTAGCATCTCGAGCACCTGCGGTCCCGAAGTAACCGGCATCTCGTTATCCAGAAGTATCAGGTCGACCTTGTTCTTGCCGAGCATCTTGATCGCCTGGAGGCCCGAGTTGGCCATCGATACTTTGTATGTTCCCTTGAGCCATTCACGCACAAGACTGAGGTAATTCGGATCGTCGTCAACGATCATGATACTCTTTTTGAATTCTCCCGAATCAACTCTTGTGAACAATTCTTTAACGGTCTCGACAAATTCATCGTTGTTAACCGGGCGCTGGAATATCCTGTATATGATCTCACCCGGTACATTGTCGCTTATGTGTTTCGTTTCGTAATATCCGCCTATCGCGATCATTTGAACCGCATCATCGGTCATCTTGTCGACAAGGAATTGCAGAACGTCATCCCCCGGTCTCTTGTCTTCATCCATATAAAGGCAAACAAGAGCAACATCGTTCCACGCAGCGTTTATTTTGTCGATACTCCAGTACACGAAGCTGCAATCCATGCCCGCTGCCTTTGTCTTCTGCATCATGGCACGTACGAGGAACGTTTCTTTTTCACTTATCATCAGGATATGTTTGCTGTTCATTTCCTCTCCTTTTCTTCAGTCACATCAAAGACCGAGCACCTGTGCCATGCCGTCCCAGTCAAGTGTCTTGAGCATTTTACCTAATCCGGCCATCTTCTTTGCATCTTCTTCGGGAAGCGAATACTCGTTAAGATTGGCCAATATCATCTCAACGGAATCGTAATCCATCTGCGGAATGAGTTCACGCAGCGCCTCGTAAGCGTCACCCAGTTCATCCTCCGGTATCGGCTCCTTATCCTCCGCTCCGGCATCCTCATGAAGCTTTTTGAGCCTGTCCTTGAACGCCCTGTATTCTTCAAGAAGTTTTCCGGCATTTCCGTGTATGAAATCCATATCGCCGTCGTTACCGGCTTTTTCAAGTTTCTCCGCAAGAGCGGATAATCCGAGTGCTCCGACTATCCTTGCGGAACTCTTTAACGCATGTACTTTTATCGTAAACAGTTTGATGTCGTTCTCATCATATGCCGCCTTGATAACTCTTGCGTTATCCTCAAGCGTCTCTTCAAACAGATGCAGCGAATTGATGTACGCACCGATACCTCCGGAATTGCGAACACCTTCGTCCATCGATATCCCTTCTATATCCTTCGCCCAGTTCATGTTCTCCGGCAGTTCCTCGATCTGTTCGGCGAAGTCCGCTCCGCCCGGTTTCATCATCATCTCCGGCGGCAGATGTTTCATGATCGCTCTTTCCACGGCACGGCTGTCTATGGGCTTTGCAAGATATCCGGTAAATCCTTTTGATATATAGAATTCCTCGCCGACCGTCGAATTGGCGGTAAGTGCGTATACCGGAAGGTCGGGATGATCCTCACGGATCCTGGCGACTGTCTCGACACCGTCCATGCCCGGCATCATATGATCGAGAAGAACAACATTGAACGATCCGTATTTGATCTTCTCCAGACATTCCTCTCCGCTTGACGCCGTTGTAATGAACATCTTCGTGGCCTTCAGCAGTCCCTTGATGACCGACAGGTTCATCGGATTATCGTCTACTATAAGTATGTCGGCATCAGGCGCGATAAACTGCGGCACATACGGGCCCTTTGCACCTTCGTCGACAATTTCGACGAATTTTCCCATCGGAGTGGAATCCTCGGTCTTCTGTGTAACGGTCAGTATGAATTCGCTTCCGTTTCCGTACTCGCTCTCACACCAGAGCTTTCCGTCCATCAACTCGGCGAAACGCCTCGATATATCGAGTCCGAGTCCGGTTCCCTGTATTCCGCTGTTCCTTTCCTCGTCAAGTCTCTCGTATGCCGTAAAGAGCTTATCCATATCCTCAGCCTTTATACCGATACCCGTATCCTTGACCGAGAACTTCAGATCGCAGTCGTTCTCTCTCTTCTCCTCAAGAGAAACATTAAGCGTAAAGCCGCCTTTTTCCGTATATTTGACCGCGTTGGTCAGCAGGTTCAGCAGTACCTGTTTGATCTTGCCGCTGTCTCCGTACAGTCTTGTAGGGATGTTCTCGTCAACCATAACATCAAACGTCAGATCCTTCTCCCTGCTCCTGACTCTTATCATCGTGATTATGGATCTGAGAAGCTCCGCAAAATCATATCCCTGTTCGACAAGATTCATCTTACCCGATTCGATCTTGGATATATCGAGAAGGTCGTTGATAAGGCCGAGAAGCGACTCGGATGCGCTTCTGATATCAAGCGCATAGTTAATGACGGACATGAAGTATCCCTTCGGAACATCCGTCGCATCCTCCCTCAGTATCATCTCATCCATTCCCATGATCGTATTTATGGGAGTCCTTATCTCATGGGACATATTCGCAAGGAATCTGGACTTGGCGCTGTTTGCGCGCTCAGCCTCTTCCTTGGCGCTCCTGATCTGTTCATACTGTTTACGAATGACCGTACCTGTCATGACTCGCCATACGATTATTCCGACTATGGCCGCGATCAGCGCTACAAGAAGTATCCTTACGGTAAGAAGTTCGAAGAACCTCGGTTGTTTTGTTATCTTAAATGTCCGGTCAAGCGATACCTGTCTTGTCGATTTGTTGAGTATCTGAACATGGAGCGTATAATCACCGTAGTCAAGTCCCGTGAACTCGAGCGG
Source organism: Lachnospiraceae bacterium (assembly GCA_024698285.1). Classification (GTDB taxonomy): domain Bacteria; phylum Bacillota; class Clostridia; order Lachnospirales; family Lachnospiraceae; genus UBA2868. Next base: position 62,011 of record JAILRJ010000075.1, read on the forward strand.
TGTCATACTGCTCTGTTCCGCGGTTATACCCGCCTCCTCGGAGCCTTCCAGATACACTCTTACAAGCGGGTTCGTCATCGTATAATCAAGTATCGCCGGGGTGATCTGTATCCTGTACGCATCCGAAGGTATCGTGTAGGCGCCGCCCTCTCCCGGCATTATCTCATCGTCATTACATACTATCGATCTGACACCTACCTTAACGAGAGAGTCCTGATCGAAGAAATTTTTGACATTTACCGCACATACTCCGGTTCTCTCAGCTATATACAGATTACCCTTATCGTCCATGCATGAGAATGCGTTTGCGGTCGGTGCTCCCGCCAGTCCGTTTGCCACGGTGTACAGTTTGAAATCGGTTACGTGATTGTTTACAAGCGCATCGGCATTCACACAGTACACGCCCACCGACGAGAGGATCCACATATTACCCGCTTCATCCGGGAACAGATCAAAGTTATTATTATAGGGGAAAGTATCTATACATTTAATGCTCCCGCCCTTCATGCACTCGATCGAATTCGATGTGATGATCCAGTACACTCCGTTCGCTTCATCCTTCTTGATGCGCAGGATGACATCACTTGTCAGTCCGTCCGGACGACCGAGTCGGCTTACCTTATTGCCGTCTATAACATAGATCCCGTCACCGTCGCTGCCCGCATAAACGACTCCGTTATCGCCTTCGCACACGGTCAGAAAAAAGGTGTTTTCCACGCCATCGGATTCTGTAACGGTCTTAGTGATCGCTCCGTCTTTTATCACCGCCAGGCCGTCATTCGTACCTACGAGCACGGATCCGTCGGATGCTATCGTGGCACACCTCGTTTTGTTGCCCGGCATTCCCTGCAGCGTCGTATAACTCTTTATGATATCTCCCGGAGATACGCATACCACCCCGAGATCGTTCGTATATGTTGTGATCCAGAGATTATCGTCGTCATCTTCCGTGATACATCTGATCCTCGTGTCGGCAAGATATTCGGTCACATGATTTTCGACGGCGTGGTTATCGCCGTCTACAATGTACAGTCCCGAATCGGTCCCGACGTACAGGAGGTTGTTGTGAAGACACGTTGAATTGACGGCATCAAGGTTAAGACCCGCGGTCCTTGTAACGTTCTGGAAATTGTTCGTTACAACCTTCATGACACCCTGACGCGATGATGCGAACCAGAGATTTCCCTGATAGTCGGACGTCATCATGTCGATCGAGTTGTTCATCGGTATATGC
>JAILRJ010000095.1:0-2235 GCA_024698285.1 Lachnospiraceae bacterium
GAGTTCCTTGCGGCACGACAGGAAACTTACAAGTGTTGATATGACAATCGCAGCTGTCGTTGCTATCACATCTGTCGATGTGATCTTTCCGTGAAGGCCGGGAATGAGGTAACTTCCCTCAAACATCCCCAGTATCCACGGTGGCATCGTCATATACCCTATCCATGCTCCGGCAATACATCCGAGCGTACTTATCGCAAATCCGTACGAAACATAGTGGAGAGTGATGGCGCCTTTTGAGAATCCCAGTGCTTTCAGAGTTCCTATCTGAGTCCTCTGACTCGATGTGACTCTTGCCATCGTGGTCACTATACCGAGAAGTGCTATCGCAAGAAATACAGACGAAAACATTCCTCCCATGGCATTATGCTGTTTTACTTCGGCATCAAACGTCGCAAAGCTCAGGTTCTGATCTCTGTCGGTTACCGCTATATCATCTCTGTCAAACGCCTTTTCAAGCCTTTCCTTGATGCTGTGAACGTTTTCTTTATCGCTCCTGTCATCCGCAACATCAACGATAAGCTGATTGAATATTATGTTGGCCGGATCGGGATAAATGGATGACGGCATGAATGCGAGTCCGCATTTCTTGTAATTCGGATACATCATATCGGCCTCGGACACATAATAAACATAGTCGGGGGCATCCACAATTCCCTTTACGATACCGTCGATCGTATTGCTGTCGATCTTTACCGAAAAAGTGTCCCCCACCTTAATGCCGTTTGTACGACAGAACCACTCTTCCAGCCATATCCCTTCCTCTTCCGGATCAAACGGTTCTCCTTCATAGAGCATGAGTTTGTTGATACTGTTGGAGTCCATGAAATTGACATGCATGAAAGCATTGTCGTATTTTTCCGACGTGCCCGTAAGCATCAGTCGTTTTTCGACATCCTCGACTCCGGTAATCTTCTTCGCCGTCCTTACATCATCATCGGAAAAGCCCGCACCCGCTATCCATATATCACAAAGATTGTATTTCGTGTAATAAGAATTAGCAGCAGCAGCGGCCCCGGAGCTTTCGGCGTCTATGCCGACAAAGACGAGCATGCCGAGAAGCGACATGAGAAAGATGGAAATGAACTGAGTTTTGTTTCGGAGCAGATCGCGCCGCATTTTACGGATAAGCATTTACCAGAACACCTCATTCGCATCTTTGGGGAAATCGTTATGAACAATGCTCTCGATACCGCCGTTTTTGACCCTGATCACTGTATCGGCTGTATCCGCGAAGAAACTGTTGTGTGTTACCATCACGACCGTCCTCTTCTTCTCGCGACTCATATCCTGAAGAAGTTTCAGCACTTCCTTTCCGGTTCCGGTATCAAGCGCGCCGGTCGGCTCATCGCACAGAAGCAGTCTGGGATTCTTTGCAACGGCGCGTGCGATCGATGTACGCTGTTGTTCTCCTCCCGACATCTGCGACGGGAACTGATGCAGATGATCCGCCAATCCGACAGCGGCAAGTGCCTCCTGCGGATCCGTGGTGTCATCCTTAATGTCCCTCATAAGAGCTACGTTTTCGTATGCGGTAAGCGTTGGAATAAGATTGTAGAACTGAAAAACGACTCCGACATTTTCTGCTCTGTATTTTGTCAGCTGATTGTCGGTAAACGTTGTAAGATCTTCTCCGTCAAACCAAATATGTCCGCTCGAGGCGCTGTCCATCCCGCCGAGAAGATTAAGGAGCGTACTCTTTCCGGCTCCGGACGGTCCGAGGATGACTACCATCTCGCCTTCGTTTATTGTAAGGCTTGCATCCTTCAAAGCATAGAACTCATGGTCTCCCTGGGAATAGACTTTGCAGACATCCTTAAACTCGATAAGAGTCCGGGACTCCTTCTCCAGGTCGATTATATCCAGTTTTTCTTTCCGGTTCTTTTTTCGAAACAGCATATTCACTCCGGTCTGCTCATTGCTTTTTCACCGATACTGTCATCGGTAATTGCATCGGTTATGACAATGCTTCCTTCACGAAGCCCGTTTACGACCTCAACGCTCTCCTCCGATCTGACACCGGTCGTGATGTACTGTTTCTTCACAACCCCGTCCTCGATCAGATAACAATAAGCACCGTAATCGTCCGTATAACATCCCTCCGACGATATTGTGAGCACTTTGTCCTTTTCATCGGTGAAAATCACAACATCCGCCTCAAGTCCGAGATATACACGATCGTCCGGCTCGTCGAACTTCACATAGACCGTCACCTTTGCCTTATCCGATTTGCCG
>JAILRJ010000096.1:0-2235 GCA_024698285.1 Lachnospiraceae bacterium
GAGTTCCTTGCGGCACGACAGGAAACTTACAAGTGTTGATATGACAATCGCAGCTGTCGTTGCTATCACATCTGTCGATGTGATCTTTCCGTGAAGGCCGGGAATGAGGTAACTTCCCTCAAACATCCCCAGTATCCACGGGGGCATAGTCATATAGCCTATCCACGCTCCGGCGATACACCCGAGCATACTTATCACAAATCCGTACGATACATAATGGAGAGTAATTGTTCGTTTGGAGAATCCCAATGCTTTCAGGGTTCCGATCTGTGTCCTCTGACTTGACGTAACCCTCGCCATTGTTGTTACGATCCCGAGAAGTGCTATCGCAAGAAATACCGACGAAAACATCCCGCCCATTGCACTATGCTGTTTTACTTCGGCATCAAACGTCGCAAAGCTTAAGTTCTGATCCCGGTCTGTTACAGCGATATCGTCTCTGTCAAAAGCCTTTTCAAGTCTTTCCTTGATACTGTGAATGTTTTCTTTGTCGCTCCTGTCATCCGCGATATCAATGATAAGCTGATTGAATACAATGCCTGACGGATCCGGATACATGGATGACGGCATGAAAGCAAGGCCGCATTTCTTGTAATTGGGATACATTACGTCAGCTTCCGACACATAGTAGACGTAGTCGGGAGCATCCACGATTCCCTTTACGATACCGTCGATCGTATCGCTGTCGATCTTTACCGAAAAAGTGTCACCGATCTTTATATCATTCGCACGGCAGAACCACTCTTCCAACCATATCCCTTCTTCTTCGGGCTCAAACGGTTCTCCCTCGTATAGCATGAGTCCGTTAATCCTGTTGGAGTCCATGAAATTGACATACATGAACGCATTATCGTATTTCTCCGCCGTGCCGGTAAGAAGCAGCCTTTTTTCGACATCCTCTACGCCGGTTGTCTTCTTCGCCGTCCTAACATCGTCATCGGAGAATCCGGCACCCGCTACCCATATATCGCACAGATTGTATTTTGTGTAATAAGCATCCGCTGCCGCAGCCGCCCCGGAGCTTTCGGCATCTATACCTACAAAGACAAGCATTCCGAGAAGCGACATAAGAAAAATGGAAATGAACTGGGTTTTGTTTCGGAGCAGATCGCGCCACATTTTTCGGATCAGCATTTACCAGAACACCTCATTCGCATCTTTGGGAGTATCGTTATGAACTATGCTCTCGATACCGCCGTTCCTTACCCTGATCACGGTATCCGCTATATCAGCGAAAAAACTGTTATGTGTGACCATCACAACCGTTCTCTTCTTTTCGCGGCTCATATCCTGAAGAAGTTTTAACACTTCCTTTCCGGTCCCGGTATCGAGCGCACCCGTCGGCTCGTCACACAGAAGGAGCCTTGGATTCTTTGCAACGGCACGGGCGATCGATGTTCGCTGTTGTTCTCCCCCCGACATCTGTGAAGGGAACTGATGAAGATGATCCGCCAGTCCGACAGCTGCAAGTGCCTCCTGCGGATCCGTGGTGTCATCCTTGATATCTCTCATCAGGGCAACGTTTTCATATGCAGTCAGCGTAGGAATAAGATTGTAGAACTGAAAAACGACTCCGACATTTTCGGCTCTGTATTTTGTCAGCTGATTGTCGTTAAAAGTCGTAAGATCTTCGCCGTCGAACCATATGTGTCCGCTCGAAGCGCTATCCATTCCTCCGAGAAGGTTAAGAAGCGTACTCTTTCCTGCTCCGGACGGACCGAGAATGACCACCATCTCGCCTTCATTAATTGTAAGGCTTGCGTCCCTGAGCGCATAGAACTCATGATCCCCCTGGGAGTAGACTTTGCACACATCCTTAAACTCGATCAGGGTCCTGCACTCCTTCTCCAGATCGATTATATCCAGTTTTTCTTTCCGGTTCTTCTTTTTGAACAGCATATTCACTCCGGCCTGCTCATCGCTTTTTTGCCGATACTGTCATCTGTTATCGCATCTGTAATGACAGTGCTTCCTTCGCGGAGGCCGTTTACGACCTCTACACTCTCCTCCGACCTTACACCGGTCGTAATGTATTGTTTCTTCACAACACCGTCTTCGATCAGATAACAATAATCACCGTAATCGTCCGTATAGCATCCCTCCGACGATATTGTGAGCACTTTGTCCTTTTCATCGGTGAAAATCACAACATCCGCCTCAAGTCCGAGATATACACGATCGTCCGGCTCGTCGAACTTCACATAGACCGTCACCTTTGCCTTATCCGATTTGCCG
>JAILRJ010000029.1:0-20357 GCA_024698285.1 Lachnospiraceae bacterium
AAATACAGAGGAAAGTCCGGGCTTCACAGGGCAGGATGCCGGATAACGTCCGGTGGAGGCAACTCTAAGGAAAGTGCAACAGAAAGTATACCGCCTGCACTTGCAGGTAAGGGTGAAATGGCAGTGTAAGAGACTACCGCCCGGGTGGTAACACGCGGGGCATTGTAAACCCCATCCGAAGCAAGACCAAGAAGAAGCGATACGGTTGCCCGCCGTGCTTCGGGTAGGTCGCTTGAGGTCGGCGGTAACGCCGATCCTAGATAGATGATCGTCACGGTATTTACCGTACAGAACCCGGCTTATGTTTGGGTCGGGACAGGGAAAAGGGACCTGCAGATATTAACATGTACACTTTATTACTGACTCTACAGATCATAGCGGTCGCATTCAGCTTCATGTGTGTTGCCGTACTCCTGATGCAGAAGGGTACGGAAGTCACGAAGCTTATTCTCGTCGGATGTCTGTGTGCTTTTGTACAGAATGCGGGATATCTTCTGGAGATGCGAAGCCGGAACCTCGACGAGGTCATGATCGCCATCAGGCTTGAATACATCGGAACGGCGTTTATCGCAACGATGTCGATGCTGTTCGTGTTCAGGTACTGCAGGGTCGCATTTGTAAACTGGCTCAAATATACGGTACTCGTGATCGATGTCCTCGTACTCACGTGCGTCTGGTGTTATGAGTATGTTCCTTTCTACTATTCGGGCGTATCATTCGTGTACACGGGTGTGTTCCCCCACGTTGTGCTTCAAAAAGGTTTTCTGTATATCGTATTCATGGTGACGATCTATTCCGAGATCATCGCGGGACTTGTTGTTTCTTCTGTGTTCGCGATAAGGACAACGGATCCGAACATGAAGCGGAATTACAGGTTCCTCATATTCAGTAATGCGGTGCCGCTTCTCTTTTACATAGCGGGTGTCTGCAACATGATCGACGGATACGATCCCGCCCCGATAGGCGGTGCGGTGGGAATACTGATATTCTGTGCCAACCTGATATTCAGACGTGTATTCGATGTCGTTGAGACTGCCCATGAGAATATTCTTATGGATCTTGACGATGCGATCGTCGTACTTGATTACAGGAAAGGATTCCAGGAAGCAAACCGTGCCGCGATAACTCTTTTCCCCGAACTTGCAAGGACACCTTACGGTGAACTTGTCGGAAGTAAGGAATTCTATAATCTGTTCGATAAGAAGGATAACGATGAGGTAGAGATCGACGGAAGATTCTACAAGTTCCACATCAATGATCTGTATGCAAGACAGGGTATCGAATCGAACTTCATCGGTTACTCGATCATATTCTTTGATATAACGGATTCCAAGAAACAGATACAGAAGATGGATGAACTTCGTATCGCGGCGGATTCCGCGAACCAGGCCAAATCCGCGTTCCTTGCAAACGTATCCCACGAGATACGTACCCCGATCAATGTAGTCCAGGGAATGAGCGAAGTCATTCTGAGAGATTATGACGATCCGAAGCTTCTCGAATATGCGGACAACATACAAAATGCCGCTGACCAGCTGCTTGACCTTATAAACGGCATACTTGATTTCTCCAAGATAGAGTCCGGTAAAGTGACTCTCGCAAATGCCGAATATCGCGTGGATGATTTCTTCAGGGATATCGTAATGGTATTCGAGCATAAGAGTGTCGAGAAGAAGCTTATGTTCATAACTGATATAGCAAAGGATATCCCGCTTACTCTTTACGGTGATCAGGTAAGGCTTCGCCAGATAGCGACGAACATCCTGTCAAATGCGTTCAAGTACACCCGAGAGGGAAGCGTGACTCTGCGTGCGAGATTCGAGAAGATGACCACGGAAAAGGGCAATCTGATTTTCTCGGTAGAGGATACGGGTATCGGTATCAGGAAAGACGAAGTGGATAAGATATTCGAGATGTTCGTCAGACTTGACGAGAGACTGAATCGTTCGGTCGAAGGAACGGGTCTCGGAATGAACATCACGAAGAGCCTCGTTGACCTTATGGGCGGCGAGATAAAGGTATATTCGGAGTACGGAAAAGGTTCCGTATTCACGGTTATCATCCCTCAGTTCGTCAGAAGCAAGGGTGAGACTATAGGCGAACTGGAGCATCAGCCCGTTGTCAGACAGCGCGTTGCGGTCGGATTCGAAGCACCCGATGCAAGGGTACTCATCATTGATGACAGTAAGACAAACCTTATAGTTGCAAAAGCACTTCTTCGCGATACGCAGGCACAGATAACTACCGGAATAAGCGGCGACGAGTGTCTGGATCACGTGAACCGGGAACACTACGACGTCATATTCCTCGATCACAGGATGCCCGGAATGGACGGTGTGGAGACTCTTCACAAGATGCAGATGATGGATCACAAATGTATCGGCACGCCTGTCATTATGCTGACTGCAAACGCGATAAGCGATGCAAAGGATTTCTATTTGAAGCAGGGATTTACGGACTTTATCGCAAAGCCGATAACCGAACAGTCGATATGCAATATGCTTGAAAAATACCTTCCGAAGGAGCTCGTTCATAAGGAGACAGACGATGGGATTTGATCTGGTAAATGCCGGAATACTTGCAAAAGATGCAGCTTTCAGCCTTCAGACTCTTTCGACCTCGAAAAAGAATGAAGGCCTTCTTGCAGTTGCGGATGCGCTTGAGAAAAACAGTAAGATCATTATCGAAGAAAACGCCAAGGATCTGGAATATGCCCGTGAACGCGGTACATCCGATGCTATGCTCGACCGCCTGAAACTTGACGAAAAGCGTGTGAGCGACATAGCACTCGGAGTCAGGAGCGTATGCGAACTGCCGGATCCTGTCGGGGAAGTTTTAAGCGAGACAACACGTCCGAACGGACTTCGGATACAAAAGGTCAGAGTCCCCATGGGAGTGATCGGTATTATATACGAGTCGCGTCCTAACGTGACATCGGATGCATTCTCGCTTTGCTTCAAGACGGGAAATGCCGTTATCCTTCGCGGAGGAAGCGATGCGATATATTCCAATACGGCGATCGTAAAGGTGATAAGGGATGCACTCGAATCGGTTAACATAACACCGGATGCAATACAGCTCGTGACAGACACTTCCAGGGAAGTGGCCGGCAGGATGATGAAGCTGGACAAGTATATAGACCTTCTTATACCCCGCGGAGGCGCCGGTCTGATAAGGTCTGTCGTGGAAAATGCGACGATACCCGTGATAGAAACCGGAACCGGAAACTGTCATATATTCGTTGACGAGACAGCGGATATCGACATGGCGGCTAACATAATATTTAATGCAAAGACTCAGAGAATGGGTGTGTGCAATGCATGCGAATCTCTGCTGATACACGAGAACATCGCAAAAGAGGCGATTCCAGCAATATGCAAAAGTCTTAAAGCGAAAGATATCGAGATCAGGGCAGGAGAGCGCGCATTCACGTTGGCTCCCGGTTCCGCGCCCGATATGAAGAGCGCCACGGAAGAAGACTATGCAACGGAATTCCTCGGGCCCGTCATCTCGCTTCAGATCGTTTCGGGTGTAGATGAGGCAATAGCGCACGTAAACAAATACACGACCCATCATTCGGAAGCGATAATCACAAAAGATCCGGAGAATGCGGAGAAGTTCCTGAACGGCGTTGACAGTGCATGTGTATACGTCAATGCGAGTACGAGATTTACCGACGGTTTCGAATTCGGTTTCGGTGCCGAGATAGGTATCAGTACGCAGAAACTTCATGCAAGGGGCCCCATGGGTCTTTGTGAGCTCACATCATATAAGTACAAGGTATACGGTAACGGACAGACGAGGTGATCCATGAGCAAAGCCGTTAAGGCTGCCTCTTCGATGGGTGGCAGGTCAAACAGGATAGACAGACTTGCGGACACGATAAAGTTCGTTCTGGTCATTGTGTTCACGATGAACCTTTTGATCATGACGGTAGCGCTTCTGGACCGTAACAATTCGGATGAAGCCAATATCGGTATTTTTGATGCGACAAGCTATAACGAAGGATGGAAGATGAGCTTTAAGGGCGAGGTATTTGATGTTACCTTGCCTTTTTATGCTGATGCCGAATCCGGCGATGAAATCATCATATCAAACACACTGCCTCCCGATGTTTCAAACGGAATGAATCTGATGGTCAGGGCTTCCATGGAAGACGTGGTCATATATATTGACGGAAGGGCCAGGGAAGAGTATTCGACCAAATCCGTCAGAGGAATGAGTTATTATATCCCGAGTGCCTATGTTGTGGTTCCGATCAATGCACCGGATTCGGGAAAAGAGATTACAGTTCATTTAACGGTCAAGGCTAAGGGAAGTGTTAATGCGATCACGATCGGTCACGGTAACAACGGATGGTTTAAGGTCATTCGCGAGGGCCTTCCTGTAAGCATTATCGCTCTTGCAGCTTTTGTGAGCGGTATTCTGATCTCGCTTGCGGCCGTCCTTCTCGGAAGAAGATACAGAACGAAATCCGCGGTGTATCTGGGGATTCTGGTGATGGACGTAACCATGTGGCTGTTCTCAGAGTCGGTTATGCGTCAGCTGATCTTTTCAAGACCTTCCCTGTCACAGTATTTTTCGTATATAACACTCGAACTGATCGGACCTCTTGCGTGTATGTACTTCGATGAGGTTCAGCACGGGAAATATCACAGACGGTACCTGGTGATAGAAGCGATATGCCTGTTTCAGATAGTGATCAACATTATACTGGCGATGGCGCATGTTGCCGATTTCTATGTTACGCTTCCGGTCTGTCATGTGCTTTCGGCTGTGTGTGCGGTGATCATCATCGTTTGCATAGTCAGTGATATCAGAACGGGACGTGTACGTTCCTACTATATCAACATGATGGGCGGGATATTCTTTATCGCATTCTGCCTGTTTGAACTGTCGAGGTTTTATTTCGCCGAGTTTGTTATCTTCGGTGCTTATGTTTGTATAGGATTGATAGGGCTGATGATCGCTACGGTCCTACAGACGATACATGATGTGTTTGAAGAATTCAGAGCGCACGAGAGACAGCGTACCGATATGATGAACAACACGATCGAGACTATTGCCGGTGCCATCGATGCGAGAGATGAGTACACCGGCGGACATTCCGAACGCGTAGGTTTGTATGCACAGCTTTTGGCAAGGGAGATCGCTTCGGAATACGATCTTACGGAAGAAGACATACTTCGGATACACTATATCGGCCTCGTTCACGATATCGGTAAGATAGGTGTTGCCGACAGCGTACTTAACAAGGCCGGAAAGCTTACGGGCGAAGAATACAGCCTCATGAAGAGACATACCGAAATAGGATACGAACTGATGAACTCGATGGGAAGTGAGATAGAAGGAGTTCTCGACGGCGTCAGATCTCATCACGAGAGATTTGACGGGACAGGCTATCCCGATGCTCTCAAGGGCGAGGATATACCGCTCGTTGCAAGGATTCTCTGTATTGCGGACAGTTATGATGCTATGACGTCAAACCGTGTGTACAGAAAGAGACTGACAAATGATGAAGTTCAAAATGAACTTGACCGTTGTTCCGAATCACAGTTCGATCCGAGGCTCGTTCAGGCGTTTATAAAGCTTCTTGAGAGAGGTGGCATCAGGGAGAATACCGTTGAGGGAATGGCTGTAGATAATACGGGAAAAGTCACAAGATCCGCTCTTCTGGAGAGCCGCCTTCAAAGTGATCTTCTGGAGGGTGCCAAGATCGTACACCCGTCTCATATAAGGATGCTCTGCTATATCCTCAAACTGATGGAGAAAAAGGGAGAGGATTATCAGGTCGTCTTTGTGGGGCCTTCGGATGATACGATGACGGGAACCGAACTGTCATCATTTATCAAGAAGATTTCAAATACCGTATCTTCAAGAGTCGGCGGACATGACCTGACACTTCGCTATACAGACAGGCTGAGTATTGCAGCTCTATATAACAGGACAGCGGAAGAGGCGCAGGCATTTGCAGCGGATCTTGTCGAAAACTGTCCGGGCATATCCACCGAGATAATGTGATCCTTTTCAGATCCTCGAGTAAGTTTCCTCACAGTATTTGCAACGGTAAGTTTCGGTTTCGGGATCGGTCAGAATGAATATGTGATCGAGTTCCTGTTCGATACTCGTGATACAACGCGGGTTCTTACACTTAATAACGTTTTTGATCTCCTTGGGCAGATACAGACGTTTCTTCTCGACGATCTCGCCGTCCTTGATCACATTAACGGTGATCTTATGATCGATGAATCCGAGCACGTCAAGGTCGAGCATATCAATAGGGCATTCAACCTTCAGTATGTCTTTCTTGCCCATTTTCTCGCTCTTTGCGTTCATGATCATAGCCACAGTACAATCGAGTTCGTCAAGCTTAAGATCATGGTATATACGCAGGCTCTCGCCGGCATTCATATGATCGAGAACAAATCCTTCTTCAATCTTTCCTACGTTTAACATATCTATCCTCCGTTGTCAGGTGTTCACACAAGTTCAAGAAGTGTGAGTATCAGCGCCATTCTGATGTACATTCCGTATTTAACCTGTTTAAAGTACATTGCACGTTCATCCTCGTCGACTTCGACGGATATCTCGTTTACTCTCGGAAGCGGATGAAGTACCATCATATCTTTCTTGGCCAACGCCATCTTTTCCTTGTTGAGAATGTAGAAATCTTTGAGTCTTACGTAGTCTTCCTCGTTGAAGAATCTCTCACGCTGTACTCTCGTCATGTAGAGTATGTCGAGTTCCGGCATTACGTCATCAAGCTTTATGACTTCCTTGAAATTGATGTTGTTCTTTAGAAGAACGTCATCTCTTATGTAGTCCGGAATGCGAAGCTCGGGAGGTGAGATGAACACAAACGAAACGTTCTCATAGCGGCACAGAGCATTGATAAGAGAGTGCACAGTACGACCGAACTTGAGGTCGCCGCACAGACCGATCGTCATGTTTGAAAGACTTCCCTTGAGAGAGCGTATCGTCATCAGATCCGTCAGAGTCTGCGTCGGATGCTGGTGGCCTCCGTCACCTGCATTAATAACGGGGATCCATGATTTGCTTGCTGCGACCATCGGCGCACCTTCTTTCGGGTGTCTCATCGCGCAAATGTCAGCGTAGCTTGAGATGATCCTGATAGTATCGCTGACGCTTTCGCCTTTGGAGGCACTCGATGAATCCGCAGAAGCAAATCCGAGCACGCGTCCGCCGAGTCTCATCATCGCCGATTCAAATGAAAGGCGCGTTCTCGTGGATGGCTCATAGAAGCATGTGGCAAGGATACGTCCGTCGCATTTGTGTGCGTAAGCGGCGGGATCCGCCTGGATCTTTTCGGCAAGATCCATCAGTTGGTCAAGCTCTTCCACGGAAAAGTCCATGGGGCTCATTAGATGTCGCATAATTGTCCTCCTTAGAATTATTGATAAGAATTGCTTCTCAATTCCACGTACATTCGGAATTAAAAAAGAGTTCCCAAACGGGAACTCTAAAAGATCATTTGTAAGAAAGAAGATCCGATACCGATTTCCTCTTCGGCATTTCGGGTTCTTCAGCGGGATGGCCGATACAGATTATATTGACGAGTTCCTGTTCCTCGGGAATCTCGAGGACACCCGGGAGAGTATCGTCAAATATACCCATGATAACGGTTCCGAGTCCGTATTCGTGAGCCGCCAGACAGAACGTCTGAGAAGCGATGCCTGCATCGAACATCTGCCATGTGTCTTTACGTGATGTTGTATATGAACCGTCTCTTTCGAAACCGCAACGGCCTTTGACAACGCATACGGCGATCAGCATGGGAGCCGAATCCATCGTTCCGGCATTGTATGTGAATCCGGTTGTGCAATCTTTGGCGATCTTTGCCTTGAGTGCGGGATCCTCGATCGCGATGTATCTGACGATCTGCGTGTTCTTCCAGGAAGGAGACCACGAAGCGGCCTCGACGATCTTCTCAAGAGTTGCGTGATCGACGGGCTCGTCGGTGAACTTGCGGATACTTCTTCTTGTGCGGATATTCTCAAGTGTTTCCATGTTATTTCCTTTCTTTAGAAGCTCGGTCGGACGTACGAATTTCCCAACACTACTTTCCAATTTTATTTATAGTAACTTAATTTGAGGTGATTTGCAACGATAATTGCAATACCTCAGCAGGCGCGTTATAATTGCCGTAGTTTGAAGGAGGAGCGCATTATGGCTGAAAACAAGACTGTTATCGACGAGGCAAGGGAGGAGATCAAAGAGCCCGAACTTCGTTATCAGGATGAGGTACCCGTGTTCACTGAGAGAAAGCGTTGGCTGTTTCTCGGTCTTCCGTGGACATTCACGAAATATTTATTAAAGGATGAGATCCTGACCGTGCAGAAGGGATTTTTCAACACGATCATCAACGATTGTTATATGTACAAGATCGTTGACGTTCAGCTCGAAAAATCACTGTTAGAGAAAATGCTCGGCCTCGGAACAGTCGTATGTTACACATCTGATACGACCGATAAGGTGCTTAGGATCTCACACGTCAGAAAATCAGAACAGATCAAGAACTTCATTCTCGAGAAATCCGAGAAGATGCGTATGAAGCGCAGGACGCTCACAACGATGAGCCTCAACTCGGATTCGGATGCGATCGATGACATCGGATGAGATGTTTGATCACGCAAAAGCGTGCGCATATATCGAAGAGTCCGCAAAGCTCGGAAGCAGACCGGGTCTTGATCGCATAAGAAGACTGTGTGCGATACTCGGCAATCCGCAGGATGATCTCCGGTTCATGCATATCGCAGGCACAAACGGCAAGGGAAGCACCGCGGCTATGATATCGTCGATCCTGACCGAAGCGGGTCTGTGCACCGGCATGTATTATTCGCCTGCGCTTTGCGGGATAACGGATCATTTCAGATTAAACGGCGAGCTTATATGCGACAGCGACTATGACATGTGTGTATCAAAGGTTGCGGCCGCAAACGAAGAACTCATCGACAAGACAGGAGAGAGTGCCACGCAGTTTGAACTTGAGACTGCGATGGCATTTATATACTTTCGTGAAAATCACTGCGATGCGGTCGTTCTCGAATGCGGAATGGGCGGCAGGGACGATGCGACGAACATCGTCAGAGACAAGATCTGCTGCGTGTTCGCGTCGGTATCATACGATCATATGCAGTACCTCGGTGACACTCTCGCAAAGATAGCGGATGTCAAATCAGGGATAATCACATCAGACTGTCCCGTGATCGCTTATGATTCATCGCATGAAGTGATCGATGTGATTAAGAAGAGATGCGAAGAGACGGGCAGTACTCTGTATGTTGTAAACGGATCCGATGTAACAAGCCGCGACATGTTTCCCAAAGGTCAGGCGGTGACATACAAGGAGTTTTCCGATACGCTCATCGGTCTTTGCGGAACATTTCAGGCGCAAAATGCGGCACTAGCACTCGAGACCGTCGGGGTGATAAGAGATAACGCAATGATCCCCGGCCTTGTAATTGATGACAAAACGATAGAATCCGGGATCAAAAAAGTTCGCTGGCCATACAGGTTTGAGTGCATCAGCGAATCTCCCACGGTACTCGTTGACGGAGCGCACAACGCAGATGCGGCGGCAAAGCTTGCCGATTCGATCAGACTGTATCTTAACGGATACGATATCATACTTGTCATGGGTGTGTTTGCAGACAAGGAATACGACAAGGTCGCATCGATACTGGCTCCGCTTGCCGGGACTGTGTACACCGTTGAAACACCTGATAATTCCCGTGCACTTCCGGCTTCGGAACTTGCAAAATGTGTCGTGAAATACTGCAAAGACGTGCACGCATGTTCATCAATAGAAGAGGCATGCAAACTGTCGCTTGGTGAAGCGGAGAGTGCAAAAGGAAAGAGCGCGGTCGTCGCATGCGGTTCGCTCTCGTATCTGAAACTCTTTCGCGACGGAATCATGGAACAGACCGGGATAAAAAATGACAATGGAAAGAATCGATAAGATAATCAATAATGAAGAGTTCAGAAGGATCGTAGCCGAGACGGAGGAACTTGAAAAAGACAGGGTATTCTGTCGTCACGATATGGATCATTTTCTGGATGTTGCAAGGATCGCGACAATGATCGCATCTGATGAGGATATCGACGTCCCCCGTGACATGATATATGCGGCTGCTCTTCTTCATGATATAGGAAGAGTAAAGCAGTACAGGGAGGATTTTCCGCACGAGAGCGCGAGTGCGGCTATTGCTCCGTCGATACTTTGCGAGTGTGATTTTAA
This sequence comes from Lachnospiraceae bacterium, assembly GCA_024698285.1. Lineage (GTDB taxonomy): Bacteria > Bacillota > Clostridia > Lachnospirales > Lachnospiraceae > UBA2868. Next base: position 10,259 of record JAILRJ010000029.1, read on the forward strand.
CGCAGGTGAGATAAAAGAGATCACACATGCGATCAGAGAGCACGGCAATGAGAATATCAGGAATGAGAGAAATCTTGCGGGACTATTATACAGGGCGGATAAGCTGTCGCGCAAATGCTATATGTGCAAGGCGGTCAGTGACTGCCATAAGAGTCCGGAGAAGCTCGTGATGAGCGTGAAGTACTGAACAGACGATTATGAAGATAAAAGACAGGGAATTCGATTTCGGGAAAACAACATATGTGATGGGTATACTGAATGTTACTCCCGATTCGTTTTCGGATGGCGGTTTACATAACACAACAGATAAAGCCGTTGAACATGCGCTGAAAATGATAGAGGAAGGTGCCGCGATCATCGATATCGGCGGCGAATCTACGCGCCCGGGATTTGAGAAGGTACCTGAAGATGTCGAGATCGAAAGAGTAGTTCCGGTGATCAAAAAGCTTAGAAGCGTTTCGGATATACCGATATCGATCGACACGACCAAGCCCGCCGTGGCTGAAGCCGCAATGGCTGCCGGAGCGGATATTATAAATACCGTTGAAGGTGTTGATGCCCTCCCGGAAATGTTTGAGACGGTAAAGAAGACGAATGCTGTATTCGTAATGACATACGAAAAAAGTTATGTTAACCGATTTAAAGAAGCTCTCGTCAATATGGCCGAAGCGGCTGTGGCTGCAGGAATAGACAGTGACAGGATAATACTCGATCCCGGTATCGGGTTCGGTAAGACGCAGGAGGAGAACCTGAGGATACTTAATGAGCTTCCGCTTATAACGCAGACAAAGTACCCCGTACTTCTCGGATGCTCGAGAAAATCAGTTATCGGAAACGTTCTTAATGTTCCGACAGGCGAGCGCCTTCCCGGAACTCTTGTTACGACGACGCTTGCTTCTCTTGCGGGAGTCGGTATAGTACGGGTGCATGACGTTGCGGAAAACGTGCGTGCGCTTAAGATGCTTGAAGCAATCTGTAATATCGATGAGGAATGAAAATGGATCATATCAGTATAGACAATCTTGAGGTGTTTGCGAATCACGGAGTGTTCGAGGAAGAGGTCAATCTCGGACAGAAATTCCTCGTATCCGTGAAGATGTTTTTTGACGCATCGGCGGCGGGCAAGACCGATGACCTTGCAAAGTCGGTGAACTACGCGGACGTCTGCCTGAACATCACAGAGTGGATGAAGACGAACAGATGCAATCTGATCGAGACGGTTGCGGAGCGCCTTGCGGCAAAGCTTTTGAGGGAACTTAAAATAGTGCACGAGGTCGAGGTCACGGTCAAGAAGCCGTGGGCTCCTATCGGACTTCCGCTTGAGTGCGTCAGCATCACGATAAGGCGCGGATGGCATACCGTATATCTTTCGGTCGGCTCCAACATGGGAGACCGTGAAGGACATATCAGGGCCGGTATCGATAAGCTCAAAGCAAACGAAGATATACGCGTGATCCGTGTGTCGGAGCTTATAGAGACTGAGCCTTACGGTGAAGTTGAACAGGATGATTTTCTCAACGGGGCTGTGAAGCTTGAGACAATGCTGACACCGGGGGGACTTCTCGATGTGCTTCATGATATAGAGAACTCGGAGGGGAGAGAGCGCAAGGAACACTGGGGTCCGAGGACGCTCGATCTGGATATCCTTCTGTATGACGATCTTGTTTATGAAGAGGAGGATCTCGTTATCCCTCATTACGATATGGCGAATCGTGATTTTGTCCTGCGTCCGCTCAAAGAAATAGCACCGCATGCAGTGCATCCGGTGCTCGGTAAAACGATAGGACAGTTGTTCTTCGAACTTAATGAAAAATGATCATTCTTTGGTGTCAAACGGTGCGAATCTTGACGATTCACCGTTGCCGCCGAACGTATATGTTATAAATGTCGCATCTTCCTTGAACGGAGAGAAGAAGGTATATGTGTTAGTGCAGTTGATGTTCTCGTAGTTACCTTCCGCTATCACGATCGGATCGCGTCCCTCCGCACTGACTCTTATCAGTGCAGGATTGCGGTTTCTCTGGTAGAAGATCATTCCTCCGTAAACATTAAACGCATCAACACGCTCATCCGTTATCTTTGTCAGAGTTCCCTGTGAAAGAGAATACCTGTACAGGCAGTAATCGTCGTTCATGTTCATGAAGTAGAGATCGCTCCCCTCGACAACCGGATTGTAGACCGCGTAGTCCATGAAGACACGTCCTTCGGACGTTCCGGGTCTGTATATCTTGAGCTTCTGCGAATCCTGTTCACTGTAATAGATGTCGCCGTTGACGACGCATGCGGGATTGATTATCTCGGAAACGCACAGTCCCTTTTCCCTGCCGTCGAGCGACGAACTGTAAAGCTCCATCCCTGCGGTCTTGTCGTAGTGTTCGAAGTAGAGCGTGCTGTCGATAAGATTGAGAACTCCCGAAATACATTTTTCGAGGCAGACGAAATCTTCCTCGCCCTTCTTGAGCCTGTATATTCCGTTCATTCTGCCGGATATTCCCATGAACTTTGTTCCGCCGGGATCGTCGAAATAGAAATAGAGATAATCGCCCGCGGCGTTGATGTACGATACCGGGACTTCAATGAGCCTGACGGGATCCGACCCGTCGGGGTTCATTCTGTACAGATAGTGATTGTCGGACAGATTTGCGAAATAAATATAGCCGTCGTTCTCACAGACAAGTCCTTTATTGTTGAGATTACCGGAAGTGTTGCCGAGAGTACCCGGAAGATTGTCGGGAATCCTGGACAGATATTTGAACAGAATCGTTGAGCCGATTATGGCGCTTATGACCAATGCTGCGACGATAATACCGATCACTTTTTTGTTCATGCGATCACCTCCGTTCGGTTTTTTCTGATATTATTATACCATTTTTTCAACCGCAGCGGAGGTGAATCTTTACTGTTTCTATTCTTTGTTTTCGCCCATTCCGGGTCTGCCTTTATTATCTCCAGGACCGCCGCCTCCGTTCATCCTTCCCATCACGGAAGTATCTATTCCGGTTCCGTCAACGAGAGTGGAAGAGTCGGCCTTCTGTCCTTCGGACGTATCTGGTATGGTACCGTCAAGTTGGCCTTTTATGCTCTCGGCGCGAAGGTGTATCACTTCATCGAGCATTGTCGTTGCGGCTTCATATTCGTCATACGTATAGAATGCCGTAGGATCCGTTTTTACGAGCTCATCGATCTGCGAGTGGATACGATTCGTTACTTTCTCGTATTCGCCGTTTTCGACGTAATCAACGAGCATTTGAAGGTACTCGTGATACTTTGCGTTATATTCCTCGTTCTCAAGAAGTATATCGAAGAAGTTTGTGGATTCCCATGAATCATCGATCGGGTCGTTGATCACGGAGGTAGCATCTGCTGTTTTAAAGGACGCTCGCCCATCTGAATCGACTTCGTCGATGGTGGCCCGCGGTTCGGCCGGGTCCTCCCCGCTCTGCGGGTGCCCCCCACCTGCTATTCCGCCCCAGGAGAGATTGTAGTCCCACGGAATGATGTTGAGCTGACCTTCGCTCTCGTAGAGATAGTAGTTGTGAGCCATGTTTCCGCTCAGTGAATCTCCGTTTACGGCGAATTCATGTACTGCCATGTACTTGAGAAGGTTGTCTACATCCATGTATTCTTCGATGCTTGAAAGGTCACCTTCCGAAATAGCCTTAAGTGCCTTTACGACACGCTTGTGGTCTTTGTTCGATGAGTCGGTGACGGCTCCGTTCCATATGGTGGAATAGCTGTCAAGATCATCGTCCGTATATTCGAGGTTGGAGCCGCCTCCGCCCCCGAATCCGCCTCGGTCGGGGAATTTCTCCTTATTCTGCATTTTTTCCGGATCGAATCCTTCGGGCATTTTTTCCGGATCGAATCCTTCGGGCATGTTTTCGGGGTTAAAGCCATCCTGCTCAAGCTTCGGGGGATCGCGTCTCTTGTCGGACGGACCGTCACCGAAATCCATGTTTTCGGGCTTGTAGAGTTCCCCGTTCTTCGTGCCGTAGTTCCTGAGCATAAAGCTGTCCTCTACACCTTCGAGAGCAATATATACCCCGATGTATTCACCGTTGACGCTTATCTTCGAATAGTTGTAGAGCGAGGCGTCTGCGTCAAGGTATGCGTACATGTCGTAGACAATAGCTTCTTTCATGTTCGTCGCATCGGCGTAATTGTTGTTGAGTACGAGCTTGTCAAGACCGTGGCATGTCTGTCCCGTAACGTATTCGTCAAATTTGATCTTGAAACTGTACCTGTCGGTCGTATCGTCGTTTACGATGTTTGTAAGGGAAGTGTTTCCTTTGGCTCTTATGCCGACGTTATAAAACGTCTCACCGTTAATGACGATATCGCACGGACTGTACTGTTCATTGATCGCGTTGTCGAGAAGCTCCTGCCACTCATCGTCGCTCATGATGATATCGACGGTCATCACACTGTCGGTATCAAACAGTTCCGATTCGTATTCCTGACCGATCCCGGTGTCGGACGCGGCCTTTGCGATTTTCGCCCCGAGGGCGGTCTTATCAAGACCCAACAGACCTTTTGCGGCTGCGGATATTAGGAATACTGCCGTAAGTGCGAGAGCGATGAGCGCATATATTATCTTTCCGATATGTTTGTTTTCAGTCATGATATGTATTCACCGCTGTAGCTTACAAGCGTTGCGTTTGATACTCCGTTGATGTTGCTGAGTGTGTTAACGAATGATGTCTCGCTGTCTTTGAGACGCACCTGTGCGGTAAGCTCTATGCCCGAAGAATTAACGGTCTTGGACTTGACAGCGAACTTCGAGACAGCCGATTTTGCGGCATCGACCGCGCTCTGCTCAGACGTATCGTCAGCGCAGTTGAGTATGAGAATATACGGTATACCGGGCTGCTTCCTGTTTGCGAATATCATGAGGATGATGCCGATGATCACCGAACCGACGAGTGCGAGCGGGATCATTCCGGCGCCTATAACGATGCCGACTGCGATCGACCAGAACAGGAATACGATCTCCATCGGGTCTTTGATCGCCGCACGGAATCTTACGATCGACAGCGCACCGACCATACCGAGTGAAAGCACTACGTTTGACGTTACAGCCATTATTACGAGTGTGGTAACAAGACACAGTCCGATCAGCGTGAGCGAGAAGCCGGAGCTGTACATTATACCCGTGAACGTCTTCTTATACACCCAGAAGATGAACAGACTGATCACCACCGCAAAGACCATACCGATAAGAAGATCGGTCGCGGTAAATGATTCCACACTTTCCAAAAAACTTGTTTTGAACACATCCGAAAAACTCATTTCCTACCTCCTGTTATCCGTTGTTTGTCAGCCGTATCTGCGGCATGCTTCATATTTGGAAAAACTCTGTTGCAAGATGTTTCCTTCATTGACGATCGTCTTTATGATATCGGGGAGAAAATCATCGTATTTGATTTCCATGATCATCATCCCCGGATCGTCCGTTGCAAAAACTTCGTGTATCCCTTCGGGAAAATCACATCCCAGGGATGCCGTCTTTATCTTTGAATCAAAGGTCACCCGGACGTTTCCGGGACCGAATATGTATGGCTCGCGTTGATAGCTCACGAGAACTTTGGGACGAAGCTGTTGCGTTTTCATGTTCGTGTAGAGCTCTTTTACAAGGGGAGAGGGGTGGTCTCTCATGAAGTCCGTATCGCCCGAAAGTATGTCGCATACCTCGTCTTTGGTGAGGAAACACTCGGCCTTTTTACACAGACTGTTTATTTTCTGTTTCTTCTCGAGGGTCATATACGTAAGGTCGTCGTTGTAATATCTGATGCGAAACTTCTCGCGCTTTGCCGAGCCCATTACCTTTTCCGTGAGTGCTTTGTCGTCGGCGTTGTCGAAGTAGATGCTTCTGATAAGGTAAGTTCCGTCGTCCTTTGCGTGCGGATCCGGCCTGCATACGGCGCGAAGCCTTCCTCTTATGGAAAGGTACTGAGCGTAACTTATCTCATACTTATTCTCGTGCCTGAAACGTGTTTCGTATCCCATGTGAATTCTCCGTGTGAATGTTTTGAAATGAACCTGAATCAACGTGTTTGATTTTAAGGGATGATTGTGACTGAATTGTGTTCTTAAAATGGAAAAAATATGAAATGTTTTGCTTGACGGGTGGTGAAACTGCATCTAAGATATTAGTGAATCTGATTTGCGTACATATCATTTACAGCCTGTTTTCGGGCATTTTCCCGCATGGTTTGTTTATTGTGAAGTTTTTTGAATTTAGTTGTTGACAAAATCGAACAAATGTTTTATGCTCATATACAGAACAGATGTTCTTGTATAGGGCGAGTGAATAATTGGTAAAGGAGAATGATATATGGAACGCGAAGATAAGTTAAAGGCACTTGATGCGGCACTGGCACAGATCGAGAGACAGTTCGGCAAAGGATCCGTGATGAAGCTGGGAGATTCCGGCACACAGATGAATGTCGAGACGATCCCGACAGGGTCGCTCAGTCTTGATATAGCTCTCGGGCTCGGTGGAATTCCGAAGGGAAGGATAGTTGAGATATACGGTCCCGAGTCGAGCGGTAAGACAACGGTTACTCTCCACATGATTGCGGAGGTACAGAAAAGGGGCGGTATCGCGGGATTCATAGATGCGGAGCATGCACTTGATCCCGTATATGCGAGAAATATCGGAGTCGATATCGATAACCTTTATATCTCACAGCCGGATAACGGTGAACAGGCACTTGAGATCACCGAGACGATGGTCAGATCAGGTGCTATAGATATAGTAGTTGTTGATTCGGTTGCGGCTCTTGTTCCGAAGGCCGAGATCGACGGCGAGATGGGTGATTCCCATGTGGGTCTTCAGGCACGACTGATGTCGCAGGCTCTCAGAAAGCTTACGGCAGTCATCAGCAAGTCAAATTGTACCGTTATATTCATCAACCAGCTTCGTGAGAAGGTCGGAGTCATGTTCGGTAATCCCGAGACAACGACAGGCGGAAGAGCATTAAAGTTCTATTCGTCGGTGCGACTTGACGTACGCCGTATAGAATCATTGAAGCAGGCCGGTGAAGTTATCGGTAACAGAACCAGAGTGAAGGTTGTCAAGAACAAGATCGCTCCTCCGTTCAAGGAAGCCGAATTTGATATTATGTTCGGTAAGGGTATATCAAGAGAAGGAGATCTTCTGGATCTTGCCGCTAATGCCAACATCATCGCCAAGACAGGTGCATGGTACGCATATAAGGGTAACAAGATCGGTCAGGGCAGAGAGAATGCCAAGCAGTATCTTTTGGAGAATCCCGATGTATATGAAGAGGTAGAGAAGATTGTAAGGGATCATTACTTTGCGGCAGCAGAAGAGCAGAGTGCAGAAAGCGCTCCGGCTAAGGGTGCGGCTTCCAAAGCATCAGATAAGGAAGAATGATAAATGGAAATGACCTTAACGGGTATCAGGCCTCTCCCCAAGAGTAGCAGTAGAAATGCCATTTATCTTAATGACGAGTTCGCCTTTGTCCTGTACAAGGGCGAACTTGCTTCATATGGACTTGAAGAAGGAATGACGGTTGATGACGCTCTGTATTCCCGTATTATGGAGGAGACCGTATTTCCGCGCGCAAGAAAGCGCGGTATGAACCTTCTTAAAACAATGGACCGTACCGAAGCCGATGTCAGACGCAAGCTGACGGAGGGTGGTTATCCGGAAGAGGCATGCGACAATGCCATTGAATATCTCAGATCATATCATTATCTTGATGATGACAGATATGCGTCCGAATATGTCAGGTGCAAGTCATCATCGATGAGCCGCCGACAGATAACAGCCAAACTTATTGAAAAGGGCGTATCCAAGGATAAGATTGAACGCGCATTTTCCTTATACGATGAAGAAAACGGAACTGACGGAGATGAAGCGGAGTCGGAGCTTATTCGCAGGCTTATCGCCAAGAGGTGTCCTGCCGGTGTGGATTCACTTGACTATGATGGAGTGCAGAAACTACGTGCATATTTATACGGTAAGGGTTTTTCCGTCGGGAAAATTGATGCCTGTCTAAAGGAATAGTGGTTTACATAACATATCTGCAATACACCCCTAATATACAAGATGTAGATGTACGATTATCGCTAACCACAACAGAAAGCGGTTGCTCAATCACTGTTTTTTGATGTTGACATAAGATGAAAAAATGCTTTACATAACGAGTTTACGGCTATATAATATAACATGTGATTTTTCATTATAATCAATATTACAAAATGAAAAGGTAGTGAAAGGAGTTCGTTTATTATGAAAGAAACAAAGATCATGAAGCTTATTGCAGGTATTGCAACACTTGCAGCAGCAGCATTCGTAGCTGTTGTTCCCGTTAAGGCAGATGCTATTTCAGATGCTACAGCATCATTCGAGAGAGAAAAGGCTTACCTTCAGTCTGTTAACCCTTCTCTTATCCCTGCAGCAGAAGCAGATTTCGCTAAGGAGATCGCTTGGCTTACATCTATCAAGGAAGCTACTGTAGCAGCAGCAGAGGCTATGGATGCACAGGTTAGCGCTGATTTCGCAAGAGGCGTTGCTTATCTTGATTCTATCGAGGCTTCAACAGCAGCAGCAGCTAAGGCCAGAGACGCAGAAGCAGTTTCCGGTCTTCAGAGAGGCGCTGCATATCTTAACGATATCAACCAGAGAACTATAGCAGCTCAGAACGCCAGAAACGCAGCTATTGCAGCAGCAGCTCAGAAGGAGATCGCTTACCTCAACTCAGTTAATCCTTCACTTGTTCCCGCAGCTCAGGCTGACCTTGACAAGGAGATGGCTTGGATGGCTAGCATCGATGCAAGAACTGTTGCTTCAGCAGCAGCAAGAGATGCTGCAGCTGCAGCAGGTGCTCAGGGTGGTCTTTGGTACCTCAATTACATAAACGAGAAGACAGCAGCTTCATGGCCGGCACTTAAGGCTCAGGGCGCAAGCGGATTCGAGAGAGGATACGCTTATCTTCAGTCTATCCATGCTACCATTGGTGCAAAATAAATCGATATATAATTCAGTGATTATATGATCATTAAGACAGGAAGGCCTAAGGTCTTTCTGTCTTTTTTTATGTCACATATCCGCTTGACATAACTTGGCCGAGCGTATATCATAATAATGTTGTATTATTGCAAGTACATGTATACAATATAAATTTTTGTACTATGACAATTTTATAAGGAGGTAAACCGTGCCGGATTTAGTTTGGATTGGTGTCGGTGTACTTCTCGTCGTGGTCGCGTTTTTGGTGGCGTACAAGATCGGTTACAATGCCCGCAGCAAGGCTGATGAGGGCAAGATCGGAAATGCCGAACAGAAAGCGCGTGAGATCATTGATGACGCACTCAAAACGGCTGAGACAAAGAAGCGTGAGAGCCTCCTCGAGATCAAAGAAGAGTCCATAAAGACCAAGAATGAGCTCGAGAAAGAGACAAAAGAGCGCAGAGCCGAGCTTTCGAGGAACGAGAGAAGACTTCAGCAGAAGGAAGAGAACGTTGACAAGAAGCTTGAGCAGCTTGAACGTCGTGAACAGTCGCTTGCGTCAAGAGAAGATTCACTGGCTAAGAAGAAAGAAGAAATCAACAAGCTTAACGAGCAAAGGGTACGGGAACTTGAACGGATTTCAGGTTTAACCTCTGAACAGGCAAAAGAGTATCTGTTAAAAGTCGTTGAAGAAGAAGTAAAGCATGAGACCGCTGTCATGATCAAGGAAATGGATATGCGCGTCAAGGAAGAAGCAGGTAAGAAGGCGAGAGAGTACGTGGTGGGCGCCATCCAGAGATGTGCCGTTGACCATGTTGCCGAGTCAACGATCTCCGTTGTACAGCTGCCCAGCGATGAGATGAAAGGCCGTATCATCGGACGTGAAGGAAGAAACATCCGCACGCTCGAGACGATGACAGGTGTGGATCTTATCGTTGATGATACTCCCGAGGCAGTCGTACTGTCGGGCTTTGATCCGATCAGAAGAGAAGTTGCCAGGATCGCTCTCGAAAAACTTATCGTTGACGGTCGTATACATCCGTCAAGGATCGAGGAGATGGTCGAAAAGGCAGAGAAGGAAGTCGAAAACGGCAGCCGCGAAGCCGGAGAGGCAGCTCT
>JAILRJ010000072.1:0-2812 GCA_024698285.1 Lachnospiraceae bacterium
TAATCGACAGAATGCTCGGAGGCCAGGGAAATCCGCTTGATAAGAGCAGAGACTTTTCGGAGATCGAAAGATCTATAATCGATAAGATCATAACGGTGTGCGTGCAGCTTATGCGCGAACCATGGAAGAACGTTACGGATATAAATCCTTTCCTCGAGAGGGTCGAAACGAATCCGCAGTTCGCACAGATAATCGCTCCGTCGGAAATGATCGCGATCGTTACGATCAACGTCAAGATAGGTGATGTCGAAGGACTGATGAATGTGTGCCTTCCGTATTTCACACTCGAGTCGGTCATGGATAAACTGAATACCAAGTATTGGTTCTCGAATATGAAGGACAACAATGACGAGCAGTTTGAGGAATACATCGAGGCAGTGATCAGGAAGGTTTCGATGCCGATCAAGGCAGTGCTTGGAAGGAGCAAGATAACGGTAAGCGATTTCGTTAATCTTCAGCTCGGAGATATAATCAAATTGGGAAGCAAGGTTGATTCCGAACTTGATATATATGTAGGAAACATCCAGAAGTTTAAAGCGCTCCCGGGAACATCCAGGGACGGATATGCGGTGCGCATTACAGAAGTCTTAAGAGAGGAGAAATAGAGTATGGACGGAATGTTGTCACAAGATGAAATAAATGCTCTGCTAAGCGGAATGCCGGCTGACGGCGCCGCAGATGCTCCTTCTGAGGCCGTAGACGCCCCTGCCGATCCTGCTCCGGCCGACGCCGCAGGCGGAGGCGAAGAGCTTACGGAAACCGAAAAGGACGCGATCGGAGAAGTAGCCAACATAAGCATGGGCACTTCGGCCACAACGCTTTATTCGCTCGTAAACCGCAAAGTTAATATCACAACCCCGGTTGTCGATCTGTCCACATGGGACGCTATAGTTACCGAGTATGAAAGGCCTTGCGTATTCATCAAGATCAAATACACGGAAGGTCTTGAAGGTACCAACATCTTGATACTGAAGGAACATGATGTTAAGATCATTACTGACCTGATGATGGGCGGTGAAGGTACCAACATAGAGGATACGGAGTTGACGGACATTCATCTGTCTGCGATCTCCGAGGCGATGAACCAGATGATGGGTTCTTCCGCGACATCCCTCTCTTCAATGCTCGGACGAATGATCGATATCAGTCCTCCGGAAGCTAATCTTGTTGATGTCGGAGGATTGGAGAAACAGGAAGACATTTCGCCGTTCCTGATGGGCCGGTTCGTACGCATCACTTTCAGGATGCAGATCGGCGATCTGGTTGACAGCAAGATCATGCAGTTGTATCCTATTGACTTTGCAAAGAACCTGTATGATTATTTTATGGACAGTCAGGAACCCGAAGCGCCTCCGGCACCCGAGCCTGCAGCACCTACGATGGCTCCGCCTTCGATGGGAGCACCTGCAATGGCAGCGCCTTCAATGGGAGCTCCGACAATGGCTCCGCCTCCGATGGCAGCCCCTGCAATGGGAGCCCCGGGTATGGACTTCTCGATGGGCATGGGAATGCAGCCTCAAATGGGAGCCGCGCCTCAGATGGGGGCCGCGCCTCAGATGGGCATGGGAATGCCCAACATAAATATCCAGCCTGCAAGCTTTACACCGTTTGCAACCGATGTGAACGCAATGCAGTCGCAGGAGAACATAGCGCTTATCAAAGACGTGCCTCTTGAGGTCACTGTAGAATTAGGCAGGACAAGTAAAGCAATTTCTGATATACTAGACTTTGCACCCGGCACGATCATAGAACTTGATAAGATAGCCGGTGAGCCGGTAGACGTGCTTGTAAACGGCAAGCTTGTCGCAAAAGGTGAAGTAGTAGTTATTGAAGAAAACTTTGGTGTCAGAGTCACCGAAATCATTAACTAACAAGTAATAGAGGAGAAAAACGATGGCAAAAAACATTCTTATCTGTGATGATGCAGCATTCATGCGCATGATGATCAAGGACATTCTGTCCAAGAACGGCTATAACGTAGCCGGCGAATCAGAGAACGGCGCCAAAGCTGTGGAAAAGTATTCAGAGCTTAAGCCCGACCTTGTTCTTATGGACATCACGATGCCTGAGATGGATGGTATTCAGGCACTCAAAAAGCTTAAGGAATCGGATCCTTCCGCACTTGTTATCATGTGTTCGGCAATGGGTCAGCAGGCTATGGTTATCGAGTCGATTCAGGCCGGAGCAAAGGATTTTATCGTTAAACCTTTCCAGGCTGACAGAGTTATAGAGGCTGTTAAAAAAGTAGTAGGTTGATAATATGATTCTTGCTTTATCGGACAGGGCAGAAAGCTTTACGCAGTTTCTGACCGTGATTTTGGTATTCCTTTTGGTGTTGGCGTTAACCTATTTTACGACACGGTTTGTGGGAAATTATCAGAAGGCAAGATCTGTAAACCGGAACTTTGAGGTTATCGAAACATACAGGATAACAAACGGCAAATACCTTCAGATCGTAAAGATCGGTGAGAAGTATATGGTCATAGGGATCGGAAAGGATAACATCACGAGCATATGCGAGTTATCGGCCGATGATATAAAACCGGTAACCGAATCACCGTCGCAGTCGATCGAAACGTTCAAGAATATTTTGGACAAAGCCAGACAGCGTATCGGTAAAGGCGGCAATGGAAATGAGAAATAAAGGTAGCATTGGGGGCAGAAGAGGATTAGTTTTCTTTTGCTTCCTTGTGTATTTGGTGGCGTTTTTCTTTATGTCACCTAAAAACGTATATGCCAGTGACGTAAATGAACTCGGGATCACAACAGAAAGAGCTGATGACCGCGTTCCGACAGTCATAAACGAGCCCGG
>JAILRJ010000073.1:0-6307 GCA_024698285.1 Lachnospiraceae bacterium
CTCATAATAACTCCTATTCACCTCCCGCCCCCGAAAAAAGCGATCGGTTTTAATCTGTACTCCCGCCCCAATTAATTTCAAATTGTCAAAAATGCCGATTTCTTCACATTTTGACAACCGACATATTTATTAAGCGAATCACCAAATCACGAAACCATTATATCATATCTCTTAAATCTGTAAAGCGCATTTAATGCCAATAGTGCTTCAAAGGTTAGGTATGACAAACCGCCTTCGTAAAGCTTCTCACTCGATAAGACACACGGCGCTTGCCTTGATACCCTCGCCGCTGCCCGTGAATCCGAGGCCTTCCTCGGTTGTTGCCTTGACATTGACAAATTCCTTATCAAGGCCCGTTGCCACGGCAATGTTTTCACGCATTTCTTCTATATAAGAAGAAAGTTTCGGTTTCTGCGCCATGACCGTCGCATCGATATTCACGGTTTTAAGGCCTTTGGCCGCAAGGATCTTCATCACTTCCCCGAGAAGCATGATGCTCGAAGCACCCTTATAGCGCTCGTCAGTATCGGGGAAATGATACCCGATATCCCGTTCGCCCGCTGCCCCGAGAAGTGCATCCATAACGGCATGCACGAGCACATCCGCATCGGAATGACCGAGAAGTCCCTTCTCATAAGGGATCCTCACCCCACCGAGGACAAGATCCCTGCCCTCAACAAGCCTGTGTACATCATATCCCTGTCCTATGCGCATATTATACCCTCTTTAGAATCGTTTTTTATCTGGTCAAAATGCTCTCTGAATTTAAGAACGAAGTACGATATCAAGCTTCTCTTTAAGTGCATCAAGGATCTTCTTAACCTCACCCTCGATTATCTCATCGGTAAACTCAGCATCTGCAGGTGTAAATACAACACTGTACGCAAGGCTCTTCTTACCTTCGGGAAGCTGGGCGCCTTCGTAGATGTCGAAGAGGCTGACTTCCGTCACATATGCGCTTGCATCCTTGATCACATCCTCAACGGCTCCGGCAGTGATGTTCTTGTCCATAACAAGAGCTAAATCACGCTTCTCGATCGCAAACTTCGGAAGAGGAACAAAGACTCTCTTCTTTCCGTAGGTCGGAGTGAGTGCCTTGATATCGATCTGTGCAACGTACATGGGCACGCGCGCATCAATCTCGTCCGCGATCTCATAGAGGACCTGACCCATGAAACCGATCTCTTTTCCGTCATATGTGATCTTAGCGGTTCTTCCGGGATGAAGGAAGGTGTTCGTTGTCGCTTCATATCTGAAGCTTATGTCAAGTGCGTCGGCAACAGCCTCAACAAGTCCTTTAAGCGAGAAGAAATCCTCATCCTCACCGAATACACCGATACAAAGTGTCTCTCTCTCGTCGGGGTACTCCTTGAGAGGAAGCTCCTTTGCGAAGAATCTGTTACCGAGCTCGAAGATCCTGCCCGAAAGGGTGCCCCTCTTCTGATTCCTTGCCATTGCCGCAAGCATCTGGGGAACAAGGGTCGTTCTCATAAGCGAGAGATCAACGTTTATGGGGTTGATGAGCTTGATCGCATGTCTCTCGGGTGCATCTGCGGGGAGACGCAGGAGATCAAGGTCCGAAGGAGAGAAGAACGAGTAGTGTATTCCCTCATATGCGCCGCCTGCGCAGAGCGCGTTCTTGATCTTAAGGCTGGTCTTCTGCTCAAGATTTAGTCCGCCCGGTGTAACCTGTGCCGTGGGCATCAGGGTCGGAGTGATGTGGCTGTAGCCGTACATTCTGATGACTTCTTCGGCAACGTCCTGGTAAGACTCCATATCCTCACGGTATGCGGGAACGGAAAGGGTAAGCTCGTCGCCGTTTATCACGGGATCGAACGCGAGTCCTTTAAGGATGCGCTCAATGTCCGAAGTCGGAACCTCGATTCCGAGCACTCCGTTAACCTTCTTTATGCTGACGGTGAGCTTCGAGGGCTCAACCGAATTGCCTGTATTGACATCGAAATGAGTGGACGAAGGGGATCCGCAGCCGAGCTCCTCCATAAAGTGAAGCGCACGCTTCATGGCCATAACCGTTGCGTACTCGTCAACGCCCTTAGCATATCTTGCACTCGAATCAGAGCTCTGTCCGAGAGCACGTGAGCTCTTGCGGATGTTGTCGCGGGCGAATTTCGCCGACTCGAACATGACTGCCGCCGTGGTGTCGAGGATCTCGGAATTGAGAACGCCCATGATACCGGCGAGCGCAACGGGTCTCTCGCCGTCGCAGATCACGAGATTGTCGTGTGTCAGTGTGAACTCTTTCTCATCAAGAGTCTGAATCTTCTCACCGTCTGCTGCGCGACGAACGTTTATGCGGCCGCCTTTAAGGTAGTTGAAATCAAATGCATGCATGGGCTGGCCGAGTTCTTTAAGGACATAGTTTGTTATGTCGACAACGTTCGAGATCGCCTGGCAGCCTACAAGTGCGAGCCTGCGTCTCATCCATGCGGGCGAGGGAGCGATCTTTACATCGGAAACGTAGTGAGCCGTGTATCTCGGGCAAAGATCGGGTGCCTCTACCGAAACACTGAAGTCGATCTTTTCGCCCGATTCCGTGTAGGAAAGGTCGGGTGTCTTGACGGTTGTTCCGAGAACCGCTGCAACTTCCCTTGCGATTCCGAAGATACTCTGGCAGTCCGGTCTGTTTGCCGTGATCGAAATATCGAAGATGTAATCGTCTATTCCGAGGATAGGCTTAATGTCTGCGCCCACCGGAGCGTCATCGGGAAGAACGAGGAGTCCGTTGTAGCCGGCACCGGGGTACATGTCCTCGCTCACGCCGAGCTCGGTTCCCGAGCAGAGCATTCCGAAGGAATCATATCCGCGAAGCTTGCCCTGACCGATCGTCATGACACCTTCGACTGTCTTGTGATCCTTGGCTGTAGCATAAACGGTAGCGCCGATAAGCGCGAGAGGGAACTTCTTTCCCGCACAGACGTTATCCGCGCCGCAGCAGATCTGAAGCTCTTCCGAACCGTTATCAACCTTACAGAGCGAAAGGTGTGTGCCCTCGATGGGCTCGCAGCTCTTCACCAGTCCGACAACGACCTTGCTGATGTCGCGGCCGACCTCATACTTTTCCTCAACCTCAAAACCGCACGAGAAGAGCTTCTCCTCAAGCTCGTCCGGAGTAACGTTTATATCAACATAATCTTTTAACCAACTAAGCGGTACTAACATATTGTCACCAATCCTTCCATTCCATGTTTTCAAATCTCGCCCCGCAAGACCATCTGCGTCCCGGGGGACTGCCTGCTTCCGTGTCCCGAATGTTCCCGGATTTTTCTTGCTTTTTAATCATCCAAGCGCACTCCCGATAAATCTGACACGGTCACTTCCCTATATGAGACTTACATCAGTCGTCTATCTGGGAAAGAACCCTCAGATCCGACTCGAAAAGCAGCTTGATATTATTAATACCGTACTTGAGCATCGCGATACGCTCGATACCGATACCGAAAGCAAAACCGCTGTAGACATCGCTGTCGATGCCGCAGCCCTCAAGCACCTTTTTATTAACAACGCCTGCGCCGAGGACCTCGATCCAGCCCGTGCCTTTGCACAGTCTGCAGCCCTTACCGCCGCACTCGAAGCAGCTGACATCAACTTCAACGGAAGGCTCAGTGAACGGGAAGTAGGAGGGTCTGAGCCTCGTCCTGGTGCCCGCACCGAAGATCTTGGTCACGAACTCGTCAAGCATGCCGTTAAGGTCGCAAAGAGTAATGCCTTTGTCGACAACAAGACCTTCCATCTGTGTGAACATCGGCGAATGAGTCGCATCATCGTCCGAACGGAAAACCTTACCGGGAGAGATGATCTTGATCGGAGGCTTCCTGTTCTCCATAACATGGATCTGACCTGCCGAGGTCTGGGTACGGAGCAGGAACTCGGGTGAAAGGTAGAAGGTATCCTGCATGTCCCTTGCGGGATGATCGGCGGGCGTGTTGAGCGCCGTGAAGTTGTAGTGATCGGTCTCGATCTCCGTTCCTTCGTAGATCTCAAAGCCCATCGAACCGAAGATATCAACGATCTGATTTCTTACCTGTGTATTGGGATGAAGATTGCCCTTTGCCTGCTTCTTTGCGGGAAGTGTGACATCAATCTTCTCGCTGTCGTACTTTGCGCGCATCTCGGCTTCTTTAAGCTTCGCATCGAGCTCATCGAAACGCTCAGCCGCCCAGTTCTTGATCTCATTAACAGCCTTGCCGTATTCTGCCTTAAGCTCGTTCGGGATCTTGCCCATTTCACGCATGAGCGTGCCGATCTTGCCGGTCTTCGGGTCCATTATCCCCTTTTTGTACTCATAAACTCCCCTTGAACTAGCAAGGTCCTTGATGTCAGCAAGCACTTCGTCCTTAATGGCCGAAAGCTTCGCTGTCAGTTCGTTCATATCCATGATCGTTCCTCCTTAAATATTTCTCTTGTTCGATACGAGGGGACATCTCGCGTACAAAAAAATCCCTTCAGGAATACTCCTGAAGGGACGAATTTTTAAATCCGCGGTACCACCCCGGTTCGGACACTGTACTTTTGGACCCCGACCTGTTACTTTTGAGGTCACGTCTTACCGTCAACACTCCAAAATACATCATCCGCACTCTGACGCGCCGTAATGCTGCGCATGCATCCGCTTAACCGGGAACGATCTCATAATCCGTTCGATGCGCCTCACTCTCTGCGCTTTCCGGATTCTTTTCCGCCCGTTTTCGTCGGAAGGCTCCGATGCTGAAATTCGTGTTTTTGTTTTCTCCGCCGCGCTCTCAGCCCGTGACGCGGTTCTCTGTCGAAGGTTTTCGAAAGACACTACTTACACATCTTCATCGCCGAAACTATTCGGTATTATATGGGGTCATTGCGAAAATGTCAATAAGGTTGCTCATTACCCGGACTGCTTATTTACTGCTGCCCCTGAGGGTTTGCAGCTGCCTGTGCCTTCCGCTGTTTATCCTTGTATGCTTCCCATGAATTGTTGTCAGGGAATCTTTCCATCTTCTCCCCAAGATAATGACTCATTATCAGTGAATGTTTTGTTAATCTTTCCACATATTGACCATGCGCTGTTTTTGTTTTCTCATCAAGGCCTTCACCCGGTGACACAATGCCCTTCAGGCGATCTGCCCACACTTCATCCGATGTTATCATGAAACGATCCTTAGGGTCTTTTTTCTTGTCGCGGCTCTGAAGGGATTTCAGGTGCTCCTGAACACCTTTCAGGCGGTCCTGACAAGCCATGATCTCTTCCTTGCTTATGTAAGGCCCCAGAATGTACTTGAGCATATCCGGTTTAAGTTCAATGATTTTATCGGCAAACGCCTTGTCCACACCCGCAAGATAAGTCTTGTGCTGCGGATCCTCGATAGGGTTAAGATATCCTCTCTTAACAGCCTGTCCCATACGGTTGATCTTAAATGTGATATCATTATAGGTCAACATTCCGAATGCAAGGTCATTATCTATTCCTTTAATGCTGTCAATGAAGATTTTGTCCCCCTCCTGTCTTGTCTGAAGGAGAACATTATTGTAGTTTCTGTCAACCTGTCCGCAGATCACGTCAAAGATCTGCAAAGACTGAAACTGTTTTAATGCCTTCGGTGTCATATGTACGCTTTTTCCCAGATATTCCGCTTTACTCATGTCCGAGTACCCGTTGATACCGAAAACCTGCTCCATTCTGAGCACCTGGCGCTGTTCCCCCTCAATCTCAACATCCATGGTCCTGCTTTCCATGATCAGATCGGAGATACCAAGTGTCTCTGCAAGCACGGAAGTCGCTTCATTCCTGACATCGAGTACCGATCCGGGCGGTATTTTCGCATCTTCCTTTCCTGCCCGGTACTGAACAATTTTTTTTGACAACTCTCTGGTAAATGCCATAAAATACTTCTTGTCTTCTTCTGTCAGCCTATATGCCCTTATACAGTCCGGATCTTTTATCATCGACTTCCAGTTGTTTTCACTCACCATAGCCATGGTATCGCTGCCGAAAGCATCGATCCACAAATCAAGCCTCTCCATGAGATCAAGTAATTTGGTTAACTCCTTAACGTAGCAGAAGTCCTGGCGATGAGGCAGGTTCTTGTTCTTAGGATACATACGGACAGCACTCTTATAGATACCAGCCTGACGAGGTGACATAGTAGCCTCGAAGGTGTAGTTATTGCCATCATGACCCGTCATCTTCAGAGGTTCGATACTGAAGATACGCTCCTCGCCGTCCTTATTGGTATAGACGTTCACCTTCTCGAGCCCAACAGCATCATCAAGACCCTGCTCGTTGATGACATACTTAATCTTATACTCCTCTTCG
>JAILRJ010000085.1:0-38061 GCA_024698285.1 Lachnospiraceae bacterium
TCATTTCTAACTGTTATCCCCCTGCACACGGCAGGTTACCCACGCGTTACTCACCCGTCCGCCACTAAGTCGTCCCAATTGAGTCCGATTTGAGCAAGCTCTCCTCTTCTTCGGGCGGGACGCTTCGTTCGACTTGCATGTGTTAGGCACGCCGCCAGCGTTCATCCTGAGCCAGGATCAAACTCTCTAAATAAATGTTTAATCCAACATCATATGCTGGCTTTGTTTCGTTTCCGAATAAATCTTTAATCTGGAATTTTCGGGTTTGGTTGGTTGTACTATTTTATTTTCAAGGTGCTGCCGCGATAAATAGTGCTGAAAATGCGCACAAAAACAACGTCGCCTTCTCGCGCGGCTTCCTAAATATAACACCGCGTTATTGCGTTGTCAACGAATTTTTACAAAAAATTTTCATCAAAAAAACGCCCGAAAATAAAGCTTTTCGGGCATTTTTTATCACGGTTTTTCAAACCACCATATATGGTATTTTCTGTCGAGGTAACACACAATTTACAGTTCGACAAAGAACGGGGTCAGAAGAATGATGATCATGAACACGGGACATACATACTTCACCATTACTTCATACAGACCCTTTGATCTGAATTTCTCTCCGTTTAGCGTTGTCTCTTCTTCGATATATTTGGGTTTAACGATATATCCTATAAGAATACATGTAAGAAGGGCCACTATCGGCATCATGATGTTGTTGGAAATAAAATCAAAGAAATCCAGGAACTGCATACCGAATATCGTTACCGAATCCCAACTGCTGTATCCGAGCACCGACAGCATTCCCAGGACAAATACAACAAGAAGACATACAACCGTGGAAGCCACTCTCTTCAGTTTGAACTTTTCCGTTACTATGGATACCATGGTCTCAAGCAGTGAGACCGATGATGTCAATGCCGCAAACGCAACAAGAATGAAGAAGGCTCCTCCTACAATATGTCCGCCCTTCATCGAATCAAACACCTTGGGCAGTGTCACGAACATAAGCGACGGTCCCTTGTTCAGCGCTGATGCATCTCCGCCTGAGAATATAAATACCGAAGGCACGATGATCAGTCCCGCGATAAATGCAATAAGCGTATCAAAGAAACTTATCTGCCTCGTAGATCCCTCAACGGAATCCTGCTTTCTCATATATGAACCGTATGTGACCATGATACCCATGGCAAGGGACATCGAATAGAACAGCTGACCCATAGCACCGGCTACCGTTTTTAAGAATTGTGAAAATGTAAATCCTTCTAAGTTCGGAAGTACATAGTACTTAAGGCCTTCTCCTGCTCCCGGCAATGTTAATGTGTAGACCGCTATCCCGATTGACAGAGCCACAAGAACGGGCATCAGTATCTTACTGACCTTTTCTATTCCTTTTTCGACACCGAATATGACTATCAGTGCCGTGAGAGCCGCATATATAAGGAAGTAAACTGTGGGCTGTCCGGGTAGACTTATGAATCCTCCGAAGAATTCATCGCTTGTTGAATCTGTGGCATGACCGCTTACAAACGTCACAAGATACTTCAGTACCCATCCTCCGATCACGCAGTAATACGGAGTTATAATAAAAGGCACGAGTGCGGCTACCGGTCCGAGGAATCCGAATCGTTTATCCGCCTGCTTATATGCTCCGATAACACTCTTCCCTGTCTTTCGTCCGAGAGAGATCTCCGTGACCATAAGGGTAAATCCGAATGTTACAACAAGTACAATATATGTAAGCAGAAATATTCCACCACCATACTTTGCCGCCAGGTACGGGAATCTCCATATATTTCCGAGTCCTACTGCCGACCCCGCTGCTGCGAGAATAAAACCTATCTTACTTCCGAAACCTTCTTTCTTTTCTTCCATGATCTTACCTTTCCTATAGTTCTTTTATCATTTCTTCCCTAACAGGAGCATAATGATCATCCATAATACCGAAGTCCTTGTTTTTGTAATTCCACAATGCTCTTCCTATACCGAACTTCTCAAAACCGGCATGAATATCTTTCATCCAACGAACCGTATCGGGAAGGGGTGCCTGATCGATGACCCCGTATTCACCGCAATAGAGCGGAACGTTTTTGCTTGCGGCATATTCAACTGCGCTTTTGAACATCTTGTCAAAAAACGATCCTTCTCCTTCGAGGCATTCGTTATAAACCGCACCCATATGATCCTTCGAGAACTCTTCCGTTTTCTTTCTGTATACTTCAAGCGTTTCCGGGTATGTCATTTCAAAATCGCTGCTCATACCCTCAACCCAGTATGCTTTCTGATGAGTAAAACACAAAGGTTCATAACAGTGGAAATTCAGAACCGTTTTGTCGTCTGTCGGAACTGTGATCCCGGGAACCGCAAATACATTGTTGTAATTAACTCCGCCGACTATTATATAAATATCCGGAACGATCCTCCTGATCCTTTTGATAGCTGTTGTCGCTATCCCGTTCCATATCGATTCGAAATCCTCATTAACAACCTCATTGAGCAATTCGAAAGCGAGCATATCCTTGTACTTGCCGAACCTTTCGGCAAACATCTCCCAAGTCTGGTAAAACGTTTCCTGAAGTTCTTCGTCTTTAAAGAACAGATCCCTGTCGTCTATTCCCTGAGAATCGAATATATATCCTTTTGCCTTATGAAGATCAAGTACCATGTTCAGTCCGAGATCACGGCACCAACCTATGCAGTCATCTATATGGGATATCCCTTCGTTATTAACAACATCACCTTCGGGATTTTCTTTCATGAAGACATCATAATCCACCGGCACTCTGATGTGATCTACTCCCATCGATGCGATATTCTCGATATCCTTTTTTGTGATAAAACCGTCAAAATGTTCCTTGGTGTATGAAACACACTGTGAAAGCCATCCCCCGAGATTGATCCCTTTTTGGTATCCTTCAAACTTGCGCATCAACATCTCCTTTCAGATCAATTACTCTTCTCCGCATCCCCGTTCAGATATTTCTGAACATTATCATATGTTATAATACTATAAGGCTTATACACATATTTATCAAATGTAAGATCGATCGATTCCGGCAACTGCTCTCCCCTTGCAAGGGCGTAGGCCATTTCCATTATCACGTCGCCCTGTCCTTTTGCGTCATTATATACGCTTCCGTCGAGCTTCATCGTTCTTATCGCCTCAAGGGCATCTTCCGTTCCGTTTATTCCGACAACGAAAGGATGAAGAGGATATTCTTTCTCGCCTATCGCATCAAGTGCTCCGAGCGCCATATCATCATTATTGGCGATCACCATTTCTATCTGGAAAGGATATTTGTTGATCAGTTCCCTCATCTTGGTCCTTGCCTGATCTCTGTTCCAGTTCGCATATTCATCCCCCAGCTTTTCAAGCGAAAATCCCGCGTTGATGAGTTCATTGGTACACACGTTGGTTCTGATCAATGCATCCTGATGCCCTGCCTCTCCTTCAAGGAATACATATTGGATCGTTCCGTTGCCGTTGGCATCGATCTGGCTAAACTTATCTTTATCTTTTAATGCATCTATTATTATCTTTGCCTGAAATTCTCCGGACTGTCTTGCACTCGCGCCTACATAGTAAAGCTTATCCCACCTGGACAGATCCTCTTCAACCGGCTCCCTGTTAAAGAAGATTACCGGCGTATCGCTTGCCATCGCTTTGTCAATTATAACCGTAGCGTCCGTTCTGTCCACAAGGTTAACGCAGAGTACATCATACTTTCCTGTAATGAATTTTCTTGCCTGATCGTTCTGGGTGAGCTGACTCTTCTTGGCACCGACGATATCAAGAGTGATCCTGATTCCGTCTTCTTTCTCCTTCTGTCTTGCCCACTTTGTCATTTCTTTAGTAATCGAATCAATAAGGGTATCGTATTCGTCATATGTCAGGACCGCTATTCTGACCTCGTTCGTCCGGTCTGATCCCGTGCTTTGACAACCCGAAAGAAGAATCGTCATGCACACAGACACAAGCATACAGCTAATTAACAAACGGGAACAGCAACGTCTGATTGTCCTCGTCATACATATTCTCCTTTCTTATGATCCTGTATTCTATCTCCTTGTCCGAATACATCTTCTTCGCGTAAGATCTGTCAAGGGCATTCTCGGCTGCTAGATAACCCATGGCATACTCATTCGGGAAGCAAAGAGACAATACCTCTTTGCTGTGCAGATTATATACTGCCTTGTCGGAAGTTGCGACGGAATAGATCTTTCTTTGTTTGTTCAGATTGGCCAGTGCATCTATAAGTGCATCCGTGGTTGAGTTGTCAAATGTTACTATCACGTCCGTAGCTTCCGAGACAAGTGATTTTTGAATGAACATTCTCGTTTCCGTTTTATTGTTGTATTCACTCCTCGACCATGTCAGGATCTTTCCGACCTTTCCTTCTATCGCATCAAGCAATCCTTTTTTCCGAAGCGCAACACTGTCTCTTTCCGTGTTATCCGAAACAACCGCAACGGTAACTATATCCGATTCGTTCTCAACAAGCTTCTCTCCGAGTTCATATCCCATTCTGTAATCATCCGGAGCTATGTCGATAATACTGTCATCGGAGGATTCGACGGATTCGACAAATATAACGGGGATACCTATCCTTTTGTTATTGATATAATCTTTTATCTCCTGGCTGTTGATCGGCGCTATGATAAGAGCATCCGCACCGTTTTCGATCTCTCTTTCTATAATCTCTTTCTGCTCACTGACATCATCTTCCGAAAGCGTCGTCAAAAGATACAACCCCGCATTTTTGTTCTCGCATACGAGTCCGGCCCCCTGACGAAGATTTTCCCAGCGTTCCGAATCATCACCGTACACGATCAGAGAAACCCTCTTTTCGGTCTGAAGTATAGGTGTCTGAAGCTTGGTCTGTGATATAGCCACACCGAGAAAGACCAGGATAAGGGCTGCTATCACAAGCAATTCTCTGTAGCTTTTCAGCTTCTTCATGCTTTGCCCTCCTCTTTCCTGTATTCTTCGATCGGAATCTTCGGCAGATGTATCGTTACCGTCGTTCCTTCATCAAGCTCACTTTCGATGATAAGTCCGTAGTCTCCTTTAAAGTATATCTGGATTCTCTGATTGACATTCCACAGGCCGATACCCGAACCTTTTCCTCTGCTTCTTGCCTTGTCCGTAAGAAGAGTATCAAGCACCTCCCCGGGAATTCCCATTCCGTTATCGGATACCGAGATATAAACATCTCCGTCCTTTTCGTAACCGCGCAGCGTTATCTCTCCTTCGCCGTCCATATGCTCGACTCCGTAGTATATGGCATTTTCCAGAAGCGGCTGAACGATGAGTTTGATCGTTGCACAGTTTTCTATCGCGGGATCTATATCTATGGTCGCATTGAATTTGTTCTTGTACCTGACCTTCTGAATGTTCAGATAGTTCTTGGCATGTATTATCTCATCGTGTATAGAGATAATGTTATTGCCTTTACTCAGCGATATCCTGAAAAGCTGGGCAAGTGCGGTCACCATGGAGATCGCATCTTTGTATCTTTCTCCTTCTATCATCCATACGACCGAATCAAGCGTATTGTATAGGAAATGAGGATTGATCTGACTCTGAAGCGCATCAAGCTCACTCTTTCGCTTAGCCTTCTGTTCCTTGACCATTTCATCCGTCAGTTTTCTCATCTGGCGTATCATCGATTTGATCGTTCGTCCCAGATGTCTTATCTCGTGTGAACCTCCGATGAATATCTCATCTTCGTTCATGACATCCTGTCCGGAAACTCCTTCTTCGAGATACGCGATCGAATCTTCAAGTTTTCTTATGGGATCGGTAACGACATATGAAATGATATAGTTTCCGACTATGATGAGTAACAGGACCGTCATGGCCACAAGCAACAGATAATTACGCATCTGACCCATATCGGGAGCAAGCTCGCTCGTCGGCGTAACGCTTATTATCTTCCAGCCTGTATAACCGACCGTCTTTACGACAACATCCCTATCCTGTCCTTCGAATTCCTCCGAAAACGATCCGTCCGAATATTTACAGTGTGAGGCGCTGTTTTCTCTGACAAGCCCGGCATAGATAGCCTTTTGCATCGGATGATATATTATCTTTCCGTCCGGATCGCACAGATACACGAATCCTACTCCACCGTCATTGACCCTCTCAAACATCTGCTCAATACCGCTGTAGTTCATATCAACGAGAAGGATACCGTTTCGAACAATTCCGAAGAATGTCAACTCAACGCTTCGTGATAACGAAACCACCCAATAGTACCTGTAGTTACTGTCCTCAAAAATATTCTGTACATGAGGTGCCGAAAAATGAAGATTCTCAATCTCATCTGTCGCGTTTATAAACCACTCCTGCTTCGTAAGGTCAACTCCGCTTCGTCTTGCCGATACGGGAGATGCCGCTATTATCGCACCGTCTCCGTTGGCACATACTATACTTGTCAGATTGTCCTTGTTGGCTTCATACAGAAGATTCATCTCCTCATTGATACGTTCGTTGGTCAGGTTTCTGTTCTTGATAACGCTGTAGTACATCGTATCGGAAATGCTCATCATATTCCTAATGTATGAATTCAGATTTCGGCTCACCTGATCGACAATCTGTTCATTCTGCTGGATCGTATTCGTTCTGATCGTGTTGATGGAACGCGAATAGAAAGCTATCGACATAAATGCGATGCTTATGAAAGCTATAGCCGTAAACGACAGGGATATCGTCCACTGAAGACTTCTTTTCCTGTATTCTTCTTTCAGAAATGCGATCAATCTCATCTACTGTCTGTATTTTGAAGGTGAAATCCCAAAATGCTTCTTGAACACGTAACTGAAGTAATTGGGTTCCTCGTAACCGACCATTCCCGCTATGATATAACTCTTCTCGTCTGTAGAATCGAGGAGCCGCTGTGCTTCGTTCATACGAATGTCCGTAAGATATGTTACAAAACTTGAGCCCGTTTCCTTTTTGAAAACGGAAGAAAAATACGATGTGCCGACTCCGAGGTGCGAACAGATCTCATCCACCGACAGCGTACTTTCATTGTAATGATCGGCAATATACTGCTTGGCATCTTCCGCAAGCTTCTTGGTCGAATCCATTCGCCCGCTGCTGATCTTCTCCCACAGTATCATCGACAGTTCTATAAGCCTGTCCGCAAATTCGTCCATGGACGAAAATCCCGCAAGTTCCTCGTTTGTGTTTATACCTCCGAGTCCAGCCTGCTTTATGCTTATATCATGTCCTCGCGACAGTCTCATCAACTCAACCATGAACTCCGCATAGAAAACCTGTAACTGATTAAGATTGATATCGGATTTCTTAAGCTTTTCAACGAAATCCCTTATCTCTTTCTCGATACTCTCTTTCGTACCGATCTTGACCTGCCTCATTATATGTCTGATCTGTTTCTCGCTGATATAATCCTCAACTGGTGTTGCGGGTTCAACATCGCTTATGCACAGTGCCTGATTCTCCCCGACGAATATGCGGTAATGAAATGCGTCTTTGGCTTCCAGGAAAGATGTATGGATACTTTCGGCACTGCCGTATGTTCTTCCTATTCCCGCGGATACATTTGCGCCGAGCGACTTATGTGCTATCTTACAGATCTTGTCCATTTCTTCGATAAATAAAGTCTGATCTTTCGTGCTCTTGAGACGCGCAAGGACACACACTGTATCCAGATACACAAGTGCTTCTACCGCAAGAACATCTTCAAGTCTTTCCTCAACGATCTGTTTGAGAGACAGCGCCATAAGATTCTTGTCAAGGTTATCCGAGCTGTCCTGATCGGGTGTTATCCTGAAAGCTCCAACGCAGTAAAATGCCGATTCTATCTGAAGATCGAAATCCTTCTGATATCTTTCGAGATCGAACTGAAGCTCTCTTCCTTCAAGCAGTCCGATTATGAGCTGCTCTTTCATCATCGGGCGGCTTTCCTCATAATACTTGGAAAGCTGCTCGACGTTACGTCTCTGTTCTATCTGTGCATCAAGTCTTTCCTTTATGCGTACGAATATGCTTCTAAGCTCGTCGGCATCGACCGGCTTTAAGATATACTCTTCCGCTTCCAGTCGTATCGCTTCTTTGGCATATTCGAAATCATCATATCCGGAGAAAATCACACTGCGAAGATCCGGTATCCTCTCTTTAAGCTTTTTGAGCAAAGTGATACCGTCCATGAAAGGCATCTGGATATCGGTCATGACAACATCGGGTTCACAGTTATCCGCAAGCTCGAGTGCCTCTTCACCGTTCTCGGCCGTACCGATAACGGTAAAACCTATCTCTTCCCAGTTTATTCTTTTTCTTATCGCTTCCCTGACTTCTTCCTCGTCATCGACAAGCAGAACTTTATACAGATCCATACTTCCTCCGCGCGGAACACCCGCAGTCTTATCTTATGATTTTATCATCATGCGCATAAACAGACAACAAGGCTGCGGGAGCTCCCACAGCCTGTGTCATCCGTGTCTTTTACTTATATGGATTAATTCTTCTTTCTCTTTGAGAGAACGTCCAGCGTAACCGCCAGCAGAAGAACCATTCCTTTGAAGATCTTCTGTACATCGGTAGTGAATCCCATCAGTGACATTCCGTTATTGAGGATACCCATGATGAACGCACCGACAACAGCTCCTACTATAGTTCCGGCACCACCGGCAACCGCAGCGCCACCGATGTAACATGATGCGATGGCATCCATCTCGAATCCGTCACCGGCCTTAGGCGTAGCCGATCCGTTTCTTGCTGCGAGCACGATTCCGGCTATGGATGACAGAAGTCCCATGTTCACATATACCCAGAAGAATACTTTGTTCGTATCGATACCGGACAGGTTTGCTGCCTTTCTGTTTCCTCCGAGAGCATATATCTGACGTCCCGCAACAGTCTTGCTCGTGATGAATCCGTATACGGCTATCAGAATCACCATAATGAGAAGTACGAATGGAAGACCGTTGTTTCTTGCAAGCTTATAGAAGAAGAACCAGATGATGAACATCATGATGGCAAGCTTGAGAACCGTCTGCCATAAGGGATTGACAGCGAAGTTGTATTTCTTCTTTGTTGCGTTGTCTTTGATCTCGGAAATGATCAGTACGATCGACGCAATGATCGCAACCGCGATACTTACTATATCTATTGTCCCGTCTCCGAAGGGTACTTTGATCGAAGGCAGGAATCCGGCACCGATAAAGTTATATGATTCGGAGAAGGGGCCCTTTGTCTGTGCCTGAAGCAGTGTATATGTAAGACCTCTTCCCATAAGCATCGTTGCCAGCGTTACTACGAAAGGCGGTATACTCAAGTATGCGATAAAGAATCCCGCAAACAGACCGGTCAGAAGACCTACCGCAAGAGCTGCCAGGATCGCAACCCACATGTTCATCTTGTAGTCTATCATGATGATACCCGCAACAGATCCTGTAACGGCAACTACGGATCCTACACCAAGATCGATGTTACCGGTAAGTACACAGAGCAGCATACCGATCGCAAGAATGACCACGTATCCGTTCTGCATGATAAGGTTGTTGATATTAACGGGTTTTGCGTTTGCGCCTTTTGTGGTAATCGCAAACAGGATAAATATACCTATCAGGATCAAAAACATTCCGTACTGTTTTAAATCCATATTGACTGTTTTTTTGTTTTTAGTTTCCATTTCCATCTCCCTTTCTCATGTGAGCCATGATAAGTTGCATGATACGCTCCTGTGAAAACTCGTCCTTGTTCAGTTCTCCCGCTATCTCGCCTTCATTGATAACGTAACATCTGTCACAGGTTCCGATTATCTCGGGCATTTCGGATGAGATAACTATTATCGCCTTACCTGCTTTTGCAAGTTCATTGATTACACAGTAGATCTCGTATTTCGCACCTACATCGATACCTCTTGTAGGCTCATCCATGATCAGGACATCCGGCTGCGTCAGCATCCATTTGGCAACAACAACTTTCTGCTGGTTACCTCCCGAAAGCGATCCAACCACCTGATTGATGGAGTTGGCTTTAACGTTGATCCTCTCTTTATAATCCTGCGCCGCGACTATCTCGTCATTGGCATTTATGACTCCGTTCTTTGAGAAGAAGAACGGTCTTGCCGCGATCGTCATGTTCTCTTTGATATCTCCGATAAGATTGAGTCCGTATGTTTTTCTGTCTTCGGAAATATATGCCAGTTTATTCTTAACGGCGTCTTTGACCGTTTTGAGCTGTACTTCTCTGCCGTTTATCAGAACATGTCCTGATATCTTCTGTCCGTAGCTTCGTCCGAACAGGCTCATGGCAAGCTCCGTTCTTCCGGCTCCCATCAGACCGGCCAGTCCCACGACTTCGCCGGCACGGACTTTGATGTTTATATCCTTGAGCATCTGACGGTGTTCATCGTCGGGATGGAACACGTTCCAGTTCTTGACCTCAAAGATAACATCTCCGACAGTCACTCCTTCTCTGACGGGATAACGGTTTGTCATCTCACGTCCTACCATTGATTTGATAACTCTGTCTTCCGAGTAATCATCGACTCCTTTGACAAGCGTCTCAATGGTCTTACCGTCTCTTATTATCGTGACCGAATCGGAAACGTATTCTATCTCATTAAGCTTATGAGAGATGATGATACATGTGATTCCCTGTTGCTTGAGCTGAAGCATTATATCAAGAAGCTTCTTACTCTCTTCATCATTAAGAGCCGCCGTGGGCTCATCAAGTATCAGCAGCTCAACCTTCTTGGCCATCGCCTTGGCGATCTCTATAAGCTGCTGTTTTCCTACACCAAGGGTATTAATAGGAACGTTAACATCTTCATGCTCCAATCCCACCTTCGCGAGCATTTCCTGCGCGCGGCGCCTTGTTTCGGTCCAGTCGATGATACCCTTCCTGCTTGTCTGTTCATTTCCTATGAACACATTTTCCGCTACCGAAAGCAGTGGGCTCAGTGCCAGCTCCTGATGAATGATAACGATGCCTTTTGCTTCGGAATCTCTAAGGCTGTGGAATTTGCAGTGTTCACCTTTATACAGGATATCTCCTTCGTACGTTCCGAAAGGATACACGCCCGACAGAACATTCATAAGGGTGGACTTGCCGGCTCCGTTCTCACCGCATATCGCGTGGATCTCGCCTTTTTTAACCTTAAGATTAACATCGTCAAGAGCCTTTACTCCGGAGAATTCCTTCGTAATATGATTCATTTCCAAGATGTAATCCGACATCCTACCTACTCCTTCTAAATAATTAAATCATTTTCAAAAACAGGGCGGCATATGCCGCCGCCCTGTTTATATGAAGTGATCAAAACCGGTACTGATTATTCAGCAAGCTGCTCTTCTGTGTAGTATCCGCCACCGATGATAACTTCTTTGTAGTTGTCTTTGTCAACGGGAACGGGCTCGCAAAGGTATGAAGGAACCACGATCTTGCCGTTGTTGTACTGCTCTGTGTCGTTGATCTCAGGCTCTGAACCTTCAAGAACTGCCTGTACCATTGTAACACACTTGGAAGCAAGGAGTCTTGTATCTTTGTAGATAGACATTGTCTGCTTACCGGAGATGATGTGCTTTGTAGCCATAAGCTCTGCATCCTGACCTGTGATCATCGGCCAATCAGCGTCTGTGTAACCAGCACCTTCAAGAGCTGACATACAACCGTATGAAAGTCCGTCATATGCACATGCACAGATGTCAAGCTTGGTGTCTGCATAGTATCTTGTAAGGATGTCTTCACATCTCTTCATAGCTGTCTGCTGGTCCCAACGAAGTGTGTTGTTGGAATCGAAATCGATCTGGCCTGACTTACAAACGAGTGAACCGTCATCAAGTAAAGGCTGGATCTGCTCCATAAGACCTGCGTAAAGCATATGAGCGTTGTTATCATCAGGTGATCCCATGAAGAGCTCGATCGTCTTCGGGTTATCCTTTGTAGCACCACAGTGCTGAACGATGTACTCACCGATCTTTGTTCCAACACCCTTGTTATCGAATGTTGCATAGTAGCTAACAGCGTCTGTGTTCATAAGAAGACGGTCATAAGCGATAACGGGAATACCTGCTGCCTTAGCCTGTGCCTCAACGTTTACAAGTGCGTCTGAGTCGATAGCTGCGATTACGAGGCAGTTAGCGCCTGCTGCGATCATGTTCTCGATCTGTGAAACCTGAGCCTGAACATCATCCTCTGCGTACTGAAGATCTACGGTATAGCCGAGTTCCTCAAGCTGAGCCTTCATGTTTGCACCGTCATGCATCCATCTTTCCGAAGACTGTGTGGGCATTGCAACTGCAACCTTCTTGCCGCCGCCTGCTGCGGGAGCTGCTGCTGCTGCATCTGAGCCTGCGTCAGCCGATCCTGCTGCTGCGGGAGCTGCTGCTGCGCCACAAGCTGTCAGAGCTGTCATTGCTACTGCCATAATAGCTGCTAAAACTTTCTTTTTCATATTCATCCTCCTTAAAAATTTTGGGATTTCCTGACTGCCAGGAAATTCACTCGGATGAACTCACTTTATTACAATCCCTTTTTCATTAAAATAAAAAATCCTACTCTGAGAATATAATATTTTCCAGTGTAGGATTTTGTATGTTATGTGGATTATTTTACGAGTTCGAAAAGAATATTGTTGTTAAACAGGTATGTAAGGAATCTGCTTGCTCTGACCTGGGCGAATACCCATGTGCCGAACGTCCTTCCGAAGAACATCATAACCGCAATGAAGAATATCCAGACAAATACCAGAGCAAGTGTTATACCCGTCGCCATCCCGAGAAGTCTGTTAAACGTTCGCAGAACAGGGATTTTCTCAAGTATCTTTATCGCAAGGAACAAAACTCCTTGGATTATCGCCAGTATGATAAACAGTCCCACGAATGTTCCCGCTTTTATGGACAAAGACGACAGATAACCCGAGACAAAATCTTTAAACAACGTCACGGCCAGTCTGTCATATATCTCCCCGGTGTTGTTGGATCTGATGGAATCCGCGATCAGGTCCGGAAATCCGAAAGAATCGATCACTCTGTTCTCATTTTCATCTCCGCGAAGAGTATCTTCGGGAATATCCTCGGCATTCTTTTCTTCGTAAGCAGTGATTATCCTCTGCCTGACATTTTCATAAAGCGAAGTGTTCTTTATAAGAAAATCACTTACATACGGGGATATCTTAGTTACTATGAACAGTACCGCGATAAGTCCGGCAAACCAGACCGCCAGACGCAGAAATCCTTTTCCATATCCTTTTACCGCACCGATTACAAGAACCGCAAGGACTATGATCAGTAAAACATAATCTCTCATGCTACTTAAGTTTGATCTCCTCCATTCCGTCGGGATAAACAACCAGGAATCTGGAACGTGATTCCTCGGGGGTGATGAGGATCGTCGATTCTCTCATCTTTCCGTCAAACTTCTTGAGTCCCGATGTGTTGTATATCTGACAGTCTTCACTGTTATATATGACCATAATGTCTTTATATAACGATATGTTGCTGTAATCGATGTCAAATCCCTGTGTTGTTACGAGATCTCCTTTATCGTTATATACTTCCGCAAGAAACTTGTTCTCTCCCTCGTCATCTTCGTATACGAGAACGATCATATCCTCGTTGTTGAAAACGCTCAGTACTTCATTTTCTATATCCTTTTCAAACACCTTCTCGGGTTTCTCGGATCCTTTAAATATGGAGAAACTGTTGTCGCCGAGTACATAACTCGTGTTCGGGTTGATGAAACAGACCTGCGGAACAACGGTTCCGGAATAATTGTATCCGCTCACCAGATTGTCGACCTCGTTCTGACCCACGGCACCGAAATTGTAATATGCGACTGACGTTGACAGTATTCCGCTGTCGACAAACAGATAAGAAACGGCAAGAAGTATCCCGTCCTCCGAAATATCTATACATACGGGATATCCGCTCTTCGACATGGTCGTTCTGTCGCTTGCGATGTTCGTTCCGTTGACATCATACAGTTTAACCCACGTGACTTCGTTATCTTCAAGTACTACCGCGACGTTTCCGTTTCCCGAAACACAGAATCTCTTTAACGGTGTCGACGTATCGATCGTACCCTGAAGTCCCGAACTGTTATATACGTAGATCGTCGTTCCCATGTAATCGCCTATGGCGATATAATCCTTACAAACATCCACGATCGGGTTCTGCATCTCAAACGTCTCATTCCAGATCATGTCGTTTGCTGTGTTAAATGCGGATGCTCCGTCCTGGCTGTATCTTAGTATGTTCCCCTCAAATTTGAGATACCGTGCGTTTGAAGCTTCCGGGTATGATATCTTCTTTAAGACATCATAATCGGTATACACCATCTTCTGATAGTTATAGTAAGCGCTTGCTATGACCGCGACAACAATGGCAAGTCCGATAACTATACGGTACAGGATGGCTCTTCTGTGCCGGCGTATCTTCTTCTCAAAATCATTTTGAGCGGCTTCGTATTTATCTTTTAAGGTTTCGTTGATTTCTGCCATATACTTAAAGGAAGTACTCTCTTATTCTATACTCGCCAGCACACCCAGCTGTATCGCTCCCATTATGCCCTGATTGTCATTTAATGATGCGGGAACGATGTAATCATCTATATCGTCAAGTTCCGACGCATGTATGTAGCCCGCAAGTTTTTCGCACAGTTTCTTCCTTATCAGAGGGAAAAGCTGTTCCTGATGCATGACTCCTCCGCCGAGTATTATCTTACGCGGTGAGATCGTAAGCACCATTGCCATCAGTCCCTGAGCGATATAATCGGCCTCCATCTCCCATACTTCCGGTCTGTCCGACAGATCCGCCGCAGGTTTTCCCCATCTCCCCTGTATTGCGGGTCCCGATGCCAGGCTCTCAAAACAGTTGGGGTGGAAAGGACAACTTCCTTTGTAATCATCCTCAGGAAGTCTTGATACAAGTATATGTCCGAATTCCGGATGCCCCATACCATGAACAAGTTGTCCGTTTACGGCCATTCCGGCACCTATTCCGGTACCGATCGTAACATATCCGACATTGTCCATTCTCTGCGCACATCCGAACGTCATCTCTCCGAGGCACGATCCGTTAACGTCCGAATCGACTTTGATCGGCACTTTAAGTGCCTCCTCAAGAATCTTTTTGATCGGATAATGCTGCCAGGGAAGTTTCGGTGAATCGAGGATCGTACCGTATGTCTCCGAATCCGGATTAACATCCACGGGTCCGAACGATCCTATCCCCAGCGCACTGATATCTTTGTCTTTAAAGTAATCTATGACTTTCGGTATCGACTCATCGGGTGTTGTTGTCGGAAAAGATTTCTGATCGATTATAGTGCCGTCCGCATATCCGAGAGCACATACCATCTTGGTACCGCCGGCTTCGAGTCCGCCGTACAGCTTCGGGATGGTCGTGACCATGATCGTCAGACTTCCGAATATCGTAAAGTCTCCGTATCCTCCCGATACGATGAACGACTCTCCCGCATTGATCTTTCTTCCGTCAATACCGCCTTCACCGTTAAGGACCGATATTATCATAAAAGAATCGTTTTTCTCAAAATCGCGCGATCCCGAAATATCGTATCTGTCCACATCATAATATCTGCAGGAAACCAGCTTACCCTTAACACCGTTCGTATAACACCTTGCATCGGTATGAGGGATCCTCATCACATCAAGGCTCTTTTCAACATGAAGCTCCCTCTGGACGCCGTTCCTGATCCTTCCGTAATCATACAGACGGTACGTTACATCCGAGCTTTGCTGGATCTCCATTATCATCGTGTTCTGCTTGATGGCATGAACCGTTCCCGGAGTTATCTGGAAGAAATCGCCTTTTTTAACCGGGATCTCTCTGAGAAAATCATCCCACCGGCCTTCTTCGATCATCTGCGAGGCTTCTTCTCTCGTCTTAGCATTGTGGCCGATGATTATCGATCCGTCCCTGTCGCAGTCCATTACATACCAGCACTCGGTTTTGCCGGTCGCACCGTTATCGTTCTCATAAGCGTAGTCATTATCCGGGTGTACCTGGATGCTGAGAGGATCCCTTGCGTCTATGACTTTTACGATAAACGGAAAATCATCCCCCGTATCCACTCCGAACAGTTCTTTATGATCCCGCCACACTTCGGACAGATGCAAGCCGTCAAAGGTTCCTCCTTTAACAAGGCAGTCTCCGTTCTCATGTGCACTGACGGTCCAGTACTCTTTACCCCATATGCATTTTTTGACTACAGGCTCGAGAAAGATAAGCTCTTTCATATCATCCCTCACAAATAAGGATACGTCCCATACGAGCCGAAACTCATACGGGACGTGTCCCTACACTACATTATCATTTAACAAACTGCTTAACCTGTTCGTATATTCCTTCAGCATCAAGCTTATACTTGTGAAGAAGCTGAGCGGCTGCTCCGCTTTCACCGAACACGTCTTGCATTCCGATCTTGAACACGGGTGTCGGATTCTTCTCGGAAAGAACGTCACATACAGCGCTTCCGAGACCGCCGATAACCGAATGTTCTTCGGCTGTAACGACTTTTCCGGTCTTCTTTGCCGTCTTAAGGATCAGTTCCTCATCAATAGGTTTGATCGTATGGATATTTATGACTTCGGCATCGATACCGTCCTTTGCGAGCATCTCTGCAGCTTCCATTGAAGCGGGAACCGTTGATCCTGTCGCGATGATGGATACATCGGCTCCTTCACGGAGAACTATACCTTTGCCCATTTCAAACTTATATGTCTTCTCGTCATTGAACACCGGAACCGCTGCACGTCCGAAACGCATATAAACGGGACCTACGTATTCATAAGCGGCTCTGACCGCTGCTCTGGCTTCAACATCATCCGCGGGATTGATTATCACCATTCCGGGGATCGTACGCATAAGAGCGATATCCTCGTTACACTGATGGGATGCGCCATCTTCTCCTACCGATACTCCGGCATGCGTTGCACCGATCTTAACATTGAGATGAGGATATCCGATCGAATTACGAACCTGCTCAAATGCTCTTCCTGCCGAGAACATTGCGAACGAACTTGCAAAAGGAACTTTTCCTGTTGCCGCAAGTCCCGCAGCGATACAAGTCATATTGGCTTCAGCGATACCGCAGTTGATATGCTTGTCGGGATGAGCCTTTGCAAATGTACCCGTCATCGTAGCTGCAGCAAGGTCAGCCGTTAAAACTACAAGGTCATCATGATCATTGCCCAGTTCAACGAGTGCGTTACCGTAACTGGCTCTGGTTGCGATCTTTTCTACTTCTGACATAATGCTTCACCTACTTTCTCGAGATCCTTCATGGCAATTTCATACTGTTCGTCGTTGGGTGCCTTTCCGTGCCATCCCGCCTGATTCTCCATGAATGAAACACCCTTTCCTTTGACGGACTTCATGATGATTGCCGTCGGCATTCCCTTCGTTGCCTTTGCTTCGGCAAAGGCTGCGCGGATCTGGTCAAAATCATGTGCGTCGATATTGATCACATGGAAGTTAAACGCTTCGAACTTCTTGTCTATCGGATAAGGATTACATACATCCTCGACTTTACCGTCGATCTGAAGACCGTTGTTATCGACTATTACAACGAAATTATCAAGTTTCTTATGTCCGGCAAACATTGCAGCTTCCCAAACCTGTCCTTCGGCAACCTCGCCGTCACCGAGAAGTGTATATACTCTGTAAGAATCATTTGAAAGCTTTGCGGACAGTGCCATTCCGGCTGCAACGGATATTCCCTGACCGAGCGAACCGCTTGACATGTCTACTCCGGGGGTATGCTGCATGCAGGGATGTCCCTGAAGGTGTGAACCGAGCTTACGAAGAGTTGTAAGCTCCTCAACCGGGAAATATCCTCTGTGAGCAAGAGCGGAATAAAGAGCGGGAGCACAGTGTCCTTTTGAAAGAACGAACCTGTCCCTGTCTTCCTTTTTGGGGTTTTTGGGATCTATGTTCATTTCCTCAAAATAGAGAAATGTCATCAGATCCGCACAGGACAATGATCCGCCGGGATGACCGGCCTTGGCCGAATGAACTGCCGTAACAATGCCTTTACGGATTTCATTGGCTGTTTTAGCTAAATCCAAATTGTTCATGACGTGATCCTTTCTTAAAATATATTTGTCTGCCAGGTTTTCAAAGTAATAGAGATTATATCAAATTTCTACTTCGTTTTCCACAGAGTATCGTCATCAACCGCATAGAAATACGAGTTGATCGGAAGCAGTGTTTTGTTATGAATCTCAAACGCTTCCCATACAACTCCCGCAGATGCAACGGGTACATGGAATTTCCCCAGAAGTCCGTCGGAGTTATACACATCGACATATGCACACGACCCGGTCATGTTGTATGACATGACATCCGCCGATGTAATGCTTCCGAAATCAGTGACATAGAATCTGTAATCATCCGTTCCGGCATTATCGATCGTAATGCACTCAGCTGTTGTGAGTCCGAGACTGTCTACGGGAGATGTAATGACCCTTGCCCTGTTGGATGATATCGCTTTCGAACACAGATCGAGAGGCGCCGATTCCCAGGATACAACCGTTTTGAACGTATCTTCCCCGACATCCGGCATTGCGAATCCTACCGCAAACTGGTGATCCATCCTTATGATCACCGACAGATACAGCGTTTCATATCCACCCTTTGATATCTCGGCGGTATAACTTCCGGAAGTCAGCGACACCGTTCCCGTTCCGTTATCGTCAAGCGCTCCCGTCTGCATGACCTCACCGGTGCGGTTATTGAATCCCCTTCTGATCATGATCCCGGCACCCGACAAAGGAACGTTAGGGTCTGTCGCATCCCTGACTACAAACTGGGACGGATAAAGGGTTCCGTTGTTTGTATACCCCATATAAATCGGTTCAACCGCATATTTTCCGGATCCGAACTTCGCCGTGATCCCGTATACCCCGACTTCGTTAAGAGTATCCTTACTTGCGGTCACGCAAAATGTTTCATCATCGGTACAGTCTATGACAACCTTATAATACCCGTCTCCGTCGGTTGAAGACTCGGCTATTATCCTGTCATCCGATTCGGACTTTACAACGATCTTCGCATCTTCCATCGGCATGGAGAATTCATCCATAACATATCCGTACAGTGTTTCCGTCTCCCGAAGTGCCGGCGCAATATTGTATACGACATACGCACGGTTGATCATGTCGGATTCGAGATAATCATACTGATCCACGGTTCCTTTGCTGTACGAATCAATATCCGCCACATTATACTCTGTGGCCTCCCCGTCCTTACAGTATATATAGCGGACAAGGCTGTCGTTTCTGAAATAATACCTTGATTCGATCTTTGTTGACGAAATATCGATGGGAGCATCTATAAATGTCTTGTATTCCGACACATAATTGATATTTCCGTTATCGTAATAATAATCGATCACCTCAAGGATATCGCCGCTGTCAAATACTTCCGTGATCTTTTCAACGGCATCGTTTTCGGGATTGACATACACTTTGTAATCCGATGTATCGTTGTCGGGAAGATCTGCCGTAACGCGTTTGTATTTAAACGTGTTAACGAGCGCTTCCGCAGGATCCTTAACGTTTTCTATTCTGGAAAATACCGTGTCTTTCCATTTGAGGTTTTTGTTTCTTTTTCCGGGCTTGAACAGTATCCTTGAATAATCAACGACTCCTTCTCTGGCATCCTCGATATCCTGCTCGGCCATTTCGTGAGATATCGCCTCGTCCTCAGGTTCGGGCTCCGGCTCCGGTTCGGGTGTCGGTGTAGTCTCGGTCTCGGGTTCCTGAGTGTCGGTATCCGCAGTGATAGCCATCTTGCGGTCGTAATTCCTGAATATCGCTTTGACCGCGATGTATGATCCGACCATAACCCCGATAAGGACCACGGAATAGATCACTACTCCGATTATCGTTACCGTCAGTCTGTCTTTCTTCTTTTTTTCTTTTCCGGATTGTCTTTCCCTGATGTCTTTCAAATCATTTACCTTTGTGATTTTACCTGAAAATAATTATACGAACTTGTAGATCGTGGTTGTCTCGTATTTCTGTCCCGCATCAAATATCGGATGCTCAAAAGCAGGATCGTTGGCGCTGTTAGGGAAATACTGTGTCTCAAGGCAGAATCCCGTACGCTCCCTGTAGTGTGCTCCGTCTTTTCCTTCCTGGGGTGCTATGCAGTTTCCCGCATAGAACTGTACTCCCGGAAGATCCGAATATACTTCCATTCGTCTTCCGTCCGCTTCGGCCGTTGCGATAAGCTGCGAACTGCCGTTATAGTTGTCGACAACATAGTTGTGATCATATCCTTTGACAAGAAGGAGCTGTTCGAAACAGGCACCTATATCTTCTCCGATCGTCTTCGGCTTTGTGAAATCCATGACCGTTCCGGCTACGGGTGCTATCTCTCCGGTGGGAATCGCTCCAGCAACAACCGGTGTGTAATGCGAAGCTTTGATCATCAGTTTTGTCTTCTCGATCGAACCCGAATCATGTCCGGCCAGGTTAAAATACGTATGGTTTGTCATGTTGATGAGCGTCTTCTTATCGCTTACGCCTTCATATGAGATGACAAGCTCATTGTCTTTTGTGAGAGTGTATGTAACGGATATCTCAAAATTTCCCGGGAATCCGTTTTCCATATCGGGAGAACTGTATGAGAATTTGACATGATCGTCTCCGGTTTCGGCATTCCACAGCACCTTGTGCATTCCTTTATAGAAATCCGAATGAAGATTGTTGTCGTTATCGTTTACGGCAAGCTTGTATTCTTTGCCGTCGATGGAAAACCTGGCGTTTGCTATACGGTTTGCACTCCTTCCGACTGTCGCGCCGAAGAAGCTTCCGTTAACAAGATAATCTTCTCCTCCCTCGAACCCGAGAATAACGTCTTTGACATTGCCCTCTTTGTCCGGAACAAGAAGATTGACAAGGCATGCACCGATATTCGTCACTGCAGCCTCCATACCTTTTCCGTTCTTTATCGTATATAACTTGATATCCTTACCCAACTGTGTTCTTCCGAACTGAGAAACTTCAACGCTCATGATCCATCCTCCTGTGTTTGTTCTGTTTGAAAGATTACCGTTACAACTCCACCCTGGCATCAAGTGCCCGTGACAGTGTTACTTCATCTATGTACTCCAGTTCTCCTCCGACCGGAACACCGCTTGCTATCCTTGTCACTTTTATTCCCGTCGGTTTGATCAGTTTACTGATATACATTGCGGTCGTTTCGCCTTCGATACTCGAATTGGTGGCGATAATGACTTCATCAACATCCTTTTCGAGCCGTTTGATCAGCTCCGTCAGTTTGATGTCCGAAGGCCCTATCCCGAGACTCGGATTGATGGCTCCGTGAAGTACGTGATAAACGCCGTTATACTTGTGCGTTTTCTCGTACGCCGTCATGTCTCTCGTATTCTCCACGACCATTATCTGCTTCTGATTTCTCGAAGGATCCGAACAGACGGGACAGGTATCCCGGTCCGTCAGGGTAAAACAGACGTTGCAGTACTTAATGTTCTCTCTCGCCTGAGTCATTGCCGTTGCCAGTTTATCCACCTGCTCCTTCGGCATGTTGATTATATGAAATGCCAGACGCTGGGCGGATTTACTGCCGATGCCCGGCAGTACCGCAAGTTCAGCTATCAGTCTGCTTATATAGCCGCTATACAGATCCATTCTTTATACTCCCTTCACTACTTGTCCCCCTCTGTAGCTTAAAACGGAAATCCCCCTCCGAGACCTCCTGTGAGCTTACCCATACTCGAAGAGCTTTCCTCCTCGACCATTCGAAGGGCTTCGTTAACCGCTGCCATTATAAGATCCTCAAGCGTCTCGATATCTTCGGGATCTACCGCTTCTTCGGAAAGCTTCACTTTTGTGATCTCACGTTTACCGGAAACGGTCACCTCAACCGCCCCGCCTCCTGCCTTTGCGGTAAACTCTTTTTCTTCAAGTTCCTTCTGATTCTCTTCCATCTGACGCTGCATCTTCTGAGCCTGTTTCATCAGATTCGCCATGTTCCCGGGCATTCCGCCTCCGGGAAATCCGCCTCTTTTTGCCATGATTATCTCCTCTTTGGTATTGTTTTGACCCTGTCACGCAAATTCGTCGTCGTCTA
Organism: Lachnospiraceae bacterium; assembly: GCA_024698285.1. Lineage (GTDB taxonomy): Bacteria > Bacillota > Clostridia > Lachnospirales > Lachnospiraceae > UBA2868. The sequence goes on from JAILRJ010000085.1 coordinate 22,087, forward strand.
CCGTGATCTCCATCCCGAACATGGATGCCGGCGCAAAGTACTGTCCTTCCTCATCTGCCTTTGTTCCGGATATGAGTTCGTAATCAACTTCTTTTCCTGTCACTTCCGCAAAAGCTTTATCGAGATTCTCCCTGAAATCCTCTTCATCGCACAGGGACATTATCGTATCATCAATAAACCTGATGACCAGTTTCCCGTCGGAAGGTCTTACCGACAACTCGGCCGTGTTAAGGCATGCGATGTACATCTGCGGCATCTTCCTGTAAATGTCTCTCCAGGATGAATTGATCTTCCTGACCTCTTCCTGAGTTGCTTTCGGAAGCTTTAAAGCCTCATCTCTGGCTTTTTCTTTAGACTCCTTTTTCTCGGCAGACTCCTTCGGTGTGATTTTTTCCACACCTTCTTCATAAGATGCCTTCGACAGATTTCCGCTCTCTATAAGATCCTCTATCACCTTCAGGCGATCGCTTAACGAATCGGGATCCTTTTCCATCTGAGGCCTGCATATCCTGATCACCGCTATCTCAATGAGCACCCTCTTTTGAACCGCAAAGCGAAGATCGTTTGACAGTTCCGAGAACACACGTATATATCTGAGAATCTGCTCTTCGGGAATCACCTCAGCCTCTTTCTTAAGGAGAGCAAGGTTATCGGCTGTGATATCGACTATATCCGCCGCATCTTCGGCTGATTTAGCCAGAAGGACGTTTCTTAAATGCCAGATAAAATCGCTTATGAACTGGGTCAGATCCCTTCCCCTGATCAGTATCTCATCAAGAAGGTTGATACTTTCCGTAACGGATCTTGCCGCAAGGCTGCGAAGGAACACCGAAAACACCGATGTATCGACAGCACCAAGAACTTCAAGTGCCCTATCATACGTGATCTCTTTCCCGAGAAAAAACGACGAACACTGATCGAGAAGCGAAAGAGCGTCTCTCATACCGCCCTCTGCTTTTGATGCAATATATTTTATTGCCCTGTCATCGATCTTAATCTCTTCCCTGGCGGCCACTTCACGAAGTCTGTCTTCAAGCGTATCTGTATCGATCCTTTTAAAATCATACCTCTGACATCTCGAAAGGATCGTGACGGGTATCTTGTGCGGCTCGGTCGTTGCAAGGATAAATATCACATATTCCGGCGGCTCTTCCATAGTCTTTAGAAGAGCATTGAAAGCATCCTTTGTGATCTGATGCGCCTCGTCGATGATGTAGACTTTGTATTTGCCGTTTGTCGGAGAATACGCGACACTCTCCTTGATCTGTCTTGCATCATCGATACCGTTGTTTGAAGCGGCATCCATTTCTATCACGTTAAGGCTCGTTCCCGCCGCAATGCTTTTGCAGCTTTCGCATTCTCCGCACGGATTGCCGCCCACCGGATGCTCGCAGTTTACGGCCTTTGCAAAAACTTTTGCGGCACTGGTCTTTCCCGTACCGCGGGTTCCGCAGAACAGGTAAGCGTGGCCTATCCTGTTAGCCTCTATCTGATTTCGTAATGTTGTTACTATCGCATCCTGGCCCTTTATCTCGCCAAAGTCCGCAGGACGCCATTTTCGATACAGTGCTATATATGACATTTAGTCTCCAAAACTTATGCCGAGCATTTTTGCTTCCTGAATGATCGTTGCGTTTGGATCGAGCATTTTAAGCTTGCCGGCAACATCCTCAAGGGGAACCTTAACGATCTCCCTGTTACGATAACCGACCATGAATCCGTATTCGCCTTCAAGTATCAGCTTGCCCGCTTCCGCACCGAGACGGCTTGCGAATACCCTGTCGTAAGGGCAGGGGCTTCCGCCTCTCTGGGTATGTCCGGGAACCGTGACCCTGACTTCCTGTCCGGTACGCTCCTGGATCGCAGCGGCAACTTCATATGAAACGGAAGGATGTGGCATCTTCTCAAGTTTCTTTGCATATTCCTTTTTGGAAAGCTTAGCGTCCTCCTTGCTTATTGCGCCTTCCGCAACGGCTATGATCGTAAACCTGCTTCCTCTTTCCTCACGCTGTTTGATCGCTTTTACCACTTTGTCGATATCGTAGGGGATCTCGGGGATCAGGATAATGTCGGCACCTCCTGCCATTCCGGCATTAAGTGTAAGATAACCTACTTTGTGTCCCATAACTTCCACAATAAATACACGGCTGTGTGATGCGGCGGTTGTATGGATGCAGTCGATGCACTCTGTCGCGATATCGACCGCCGATTGGAAACCGAATGTCATATCCGTACCGTAAAGGTCGTTGTCTATCGTCTTCGGAAGAGTGATAACGTTGAGCCCTTCCTGTCTTAAGAGATTAGCCGTCTTATGTGTTCCGTTTCCTCCGAGGATCACAAGACAGTCAAGGCGGAGCTTGTAGTAGTTCTGCTTCATGGCTTCGACTTTATCAAGACCGTTCTCATCGGGATCCTTGATAGTCTTGAACGGTGTCCTGCTGCTTCCGAGGATCGTTCCTCCCACTGTCAGGATTCCGGCAAAATCCCTTCCGGTCAGCATCTTGAAATCGCCGTAGATCAGTCCCTTATAACCGTTGAGGAATCCGTAGATCTCTACCTCTTCTTTGCTGTTGACAAGAGATTTAACGACACCTCTCATTGCGGCATTAAGTGCCTGACAGTCTCCACCGCTTGTTAGCATTCCGATTCTCTTCATTGTTTGCACCTCTTTCCCGGTATCCTTACTGAACCTGTTCCATTATTACATCAACCATCTCGCCGACATTCTTGAGCTTGACGATCGTCTTCATATCAAAACTAATATCGAATTCCTCTTCCACGGAATCGATCAGCGTAATATGAACGAGAGAATCCCACCCGTCAACATCGGCGGCGGTAGTCTCATCATTCACCTTAAGATCCGGATCGTCGAATACATCGGCGAACACGGCATTCAAACGTTCGTAAACTTCTTCTCTTGTCATGCGCTTTACTCCTTACTGTTTTTCCCTTACTGTTTTTCCCTTACTGTTTTTCCCTGACTGTTATATATGTATTCCGATCGGTGTACGGCACCGTAAGATCGAACTCCCACGTCGTATTGCCCTCGGCATCTTCCGATGCCTTGGAAAATCCCATGCGATCGTAGAAATCCCTGACCATGTTGTTCTTGGCTGTCGGATAATAATAACCGATGATCTTCTTAAGGCCCGCTGCCTTCGCACGCGCCACAAGTGCATCCATCATGGCAAATTCCATGTCGCGCTTAAGAACACGGCAGCTCATTATCCACAGATCCATATCAAGGACTTCGCCGTTTTTGTGACCGATGACTACCGATACGACTCCGTTGTCACCGAATTTGTCTATAAGTTTTCCGTATATGTCAATATACTCACCGGAATCCGCAACCTCTTCAATATCGGCGCGTGAATACCTCTTCGTCGTGAGATTGAACTGATTGCTCTTATTTGTAAGCTGCGCGATCCTGTCAAGGAATACCGGCTCAAACGAATTAATGATACCGATCATCTCCAGTGAATCAAGATACTGTCCGTAATCGGCAAACGACGCTTCAAGTGCCGCACGCTGTGCGTTTGCCTTATACATTTCGTTTCGCTTTGCATCATCGGCAGAAAGATTCGTTACTTCAAAATATCCCGCATGATCGATGACGCGGATATAGTTCTCCACATTTCCTATCTCGGGAATGGCAACACCCGGAACCTGAGCTCTTATGATCTCCCGTTCCGCGGGATTGTCATCCACGAACACAAAGCTCTCCGGAAGCAGGTTCAGCTCGGCTGCCGTGTCCGCGAGATTCTTACTCTTCGGATCCCAGTTTGCCTTGATCACAACAAAATCATCCTCTTTGAGCGTGGCATCGGGATGGTTCAGACCGGCGATCGCATTCTCATGATCGTTCTTAGAATCGACCGTCAGAATGACGCCTATATCTTTATGACTCTTGATATATTCCTGGAATTCGCTGTAGGCCTGTCCCATGCTCGTCTCGGGACCGATGGCGAGATTCTCCGGGCCGTCATCACCGACGATGCCTCCCCAGAGGGTGTTGTCAAGATCAAGCGTCAGAGCTTTCTTGTTTTTGCCGTAGATTGATTTGATGATACAGGCGACACTGTACGAAAGAGTGGGGATCGCCTCCATGGAAACCGCATATTTGTACATATGCCAGTACAAAGGATCCGCCCAGGCATCTAGCCCGTATGATGCGGACAGATACTGGATATCTTCAATATAAAAATCTTTATGGTCTCTTGCATATTGAGCAAATTTGGCATTAAGGGAATTGATGAATCCGACTCTTCCCGAGATATTGTAACAGTCGGCATTTCCAAGGATCCTGTACGAGGGAAAATCAAAATTATTCTGTATCACCGGACAGTGATATGTATTCTCTATCTTCTCCCACATTACGCAAAAGCGCTTGTACTCCGAATCGAGAAGCGTATTCACATCTTCCTCGGTCATCCCGATCTTGGGATAATCTTTGATGTTACGGTTTGTCGTATGTATATAAATTATATCCGGAGCGAATTCCCTCAGTTCCGGATTGTCGAACATAACATCTTCCCAATACTGATTGTATTCGCTTTCGTAAAATGACGGTCTGATCCCGTAGTTTAGGAGGAACAGCTCCATCATCGCAACTATGTCATGCGTTGTCGATCCGCCGAGCACCGCTATCTTCTTGTCGATATATTTCGTGTCGGCAGCCAGAAGTTCCCTTTTAAGTGATTTTTTCTTCTTGATCAGATATCTGGCGTCAAAAGGATATTCGAGTTCTTTCATTAATGTTTCGTTCCTGTCCTGATCACTTTCGCGTGATCATGTATTTGCATATGGGATTACCGAGTCCCGAGAACTTCTCTTCATACTCGGTCATAATGTTTCCCTCACTAAGCACGGGATCGTTATGAAGATCGTACGTTGATGAGATGATCTTCCATCCCGCCGCGGGTGCTTCTTCAAGAGCAAAATCAAACAGTTCCCTGTTATCTGTCTTGAATTCTATGATACCGTCAGCGGAAAGTATATTTGCGAATCTTTCGAGAAACCTTTTTGAAGGAAGTCTTCTCTTTGCGTGTCTGTCCTTGGGCCAAGGATCCGAGAAGTTTAAATATATCCTGTCGATCTCGTTTTCGGAGAAAACGGATTCTATATCCTCCGCATCCATCCTTATGAACTTAAGGTTCGGAAGAGGATCCTCTTCCATCTTCTCGAGAGCTCTTATCAGTACGCTTGAATACTTCTCGATCCCGACATAGTTGATATCGGGATGAAGAGCCGCCAGTGTCGTGATAAACTTCCCTTTTCCCATGCCGACCTCAATGTGGATCGGATCGGTATTTCCGAATATATCTCCGGCCCAGCGCCCTTTGTACGAGGCAGGGTCATTGATCGCAAATTTGCTGTCCGCCAACGCTTCTCTCGAGCCCGGCACATTCTTAAGTCTCATGTCCTCTACTCTCTGTGTCTTCTCTCTGCTCTCGCGGCACGGAGCTTCTCCTGTTTCTCCCTGATCATGTTAACACTGTCTTCATCTATGATCTTCATCGTCTTGACAACGAATACGTTTCCGTCATCAGCTTTTTTCATTCTTACTTTTGCTTTGACATAACCGTGTTTCTTGCAAACGCCCACGTAATAGTAGTGACGCCCGTTCACGGAGAACCATTTTATCGCCTTTTTGGTAGCTCTTCCGCATACGCAGCACTTTGTCGAAGAGACCATCTTGTCTTCCATGGCTTTGGTCTTATCCGAGAACTCTCTTGAAATATATTTCGAATATGTCTTGAACTTTACCTTGACTTCGTCGCGTTTATCCTGCGGCAGCATGAACAGATCGTAAGACAGGTAACCTTCCACATCCATATGGTCATTGTGTATCTTCTCAAGGACCTTTGCCGTGTAATAAGCATCATTGTTTGCCCTGTGAAACGGCTCGTCCTTTTCGATACCGAGCTCGTCAACGGCATATTCCAGTGCTCTTCTGATCTTACCGTCCTCATAAGCAAGGCTGTAGAGCTTCTGAACGTCCAGATACGGGAGCGGCTTGTTTGTCAGCTCATCCATCCCGTAATAACACATATTTCTCTGTAGTTCCGTGATATCCAGCGTTCCCCAGATGCAGAACCTGTAATTCTTTCCGCACCATTTCAGGAAGTTCTCCATTACCTCGGTAAACGGCTTCCCGTTTTCGAGATCTTCCTTATCAAGCTGGATTATCTTCGTTGTCATGAAATGCATGCGGGGATAGATCTTAGGCTTGATCACCTCTTCGAATCTGTCCACTATCTGCATTCTGCGGTTAAGTTTTACCGCACCTATCTCAACTATCTCAAAAGGGAGTCCGCCCTCGTGTCCGATCCTTCCCTCTGCCTGGTTCCATTCAAGGTCAAATACTATGTAATGCATCCTGATCTCCGTGTTGCATAATCTATATAATTATACTAAAAGAGAGTGATTTTTACTAGGCAGTATATCAAAAAACCGATTCCTCCAGATATCTTCTCGCAACCGTTATCGCATCTCTATACTGGGCTTCATTCTTTGCCTTGATTATGGACTTGAGTATCCGTGACCGTTCCGTTTCGTCGCTGATATGACCTGCCGTATAAGACCAGACCTCTTTGAGCTTGGCAAGCGCATTTTCGGGGCTGTAATCCACTTTATATGTTTCATACAGCTCGCGCAGAAAATCATACAGTTCATCCGTTGTCATCCGCTCACCTGTCCGGATCTGCCGAAATATTCCGGGATCGGAGACCGCAGCGCGGCCAATCATGATACCGGTTATGCGGCTGCCGTATTTTGCGGCTATCAGGTCATGATCCTCCGGAGTGCACACGTCTCCGTTATATGATACCTTTGTTACGCTGTTATCGAGAACATACTCAAACGCTTCCATCTTCGGTTTTCCGGAGTATATGTCTTTCTTCAGTCTCGGATGTACTATGATCTCGGAAAACGGGTATCTGTTCAGCACGTTCATTACTTCCGGAAGGTCGGATGTGTCATTGTATCCGACCCTGGTCTTTACCGATATGCGTATTCCGGGATTGGCTCTTGTAATACTCGTCCCGGAATTAAACACACCGTCAAGGAATCTGTCCATGATCTCCGGAGCCCTTAATATGCCGCTGCCTTTAAACTTTGACGCAACGGTGTTGGAAGGACACCCGAAATTGATATTGATCTCTTCGTATCCCATGTCAGATATGAGCGCCGCCGCTTCACTGAACAGTTCGTGATCGCGTGTCAGAAGCTGCGGTACAACATTTAAACCCTCATTATTCGAGGGCAGTATCTCTCTGGCGGCTCTGGTCTTCATTATTCTGTTGTCCGGGGATATGAACGGAGTATAGTATTTGTCGATATATCCGAAGTGTTTGTTAGCCGTATTACGAAATACGTATCCGGTGAGTTCTTCCATCGGGGCAAGATACAGTTTTATCATAAGAATACATTACTACCTGTAATGCATGTATGCAATCATAACATTCATGCTATAATTCTCTCATCGGATGATATCCTGCAGATCAGGTATATGATTGAAAGAGAGGATCGCTCATGAGAATACTGCTTAATATAGTGTGGATCATTTTGGGAGGGCTGGTAAGTGCGCTCGGATGGGTCATCACGGGTTTGCTTTGGTGCATAACCGTTATAGGGATACCTGTCGGACTGCAGTGTTTCAAGCTTGCAAGTATTTCCCTGAACCCGTTTGGTAAAGAAGTGCGAAATGAGGGTGGGACCGGCTCGCTTCTTTTGAATATTCTCTGGCTTATTTTCGGCGGTCTTGCGCTTGCCGTCAGTAATGCCATTTGGGGACTGATCCTCTGTATTACCATTATAGGAATACCTTTCGGACGTCAGTTTTTCAAGATCGCAAAGGTTGCCCTCACTCCTTTCGGAGCCGTGGTGGAAAGAGAACATATTCTGTAAGAAGTCTAATCCTGCGATTTTACCTTTTTTATCAGTTTAAACACATTTACGTAATTTGCAATGATGATACCGACTCCTACAAACACAAATAATACCGAATAATCCCCGAGTGAAAGGGATGCATCGATAGCTCCATGTAGCAACGCCGGATATAACAGGGCTTTTTTCGAATTTCTCGAAACAGCCATGTGATAACCCATTATGATCTCAAAAGCAACATGATCGGGCACCGAGAATAATGCTCTAGCAATTGCCAGGACTATCGAACTGTCTTCAAGATAGAAGATATTCTCAACCGTTGCAAATGCCAGAGCTACCGTAACGGCATATACGATCATGGCTGTTTTATCGTCCTTATCGGGCGCTTTTTTTGTTCCTATCCTTACAAATATGTATTTACAGGCTTCTTCCAGAAGTCCCACAAACACGAAATTTCTCAGAAGGATAAAGAACAGACTGCTCTCGTCAAATAATGCGAATACATGATCTTCCAGAAACAGATTAAGACCGACCGCTATGACGATCGACAGCAATCCGAGCAGGAACAGTTTTATGATCCGGCGGATATTATCCTTATTTATGCATTTTTTGATCGCCATCACCGAAAATATGACAGCTGTCGGTATCAAAGACAGTATCAGCATATCTGATCACTCTTTTTCATGATTTTTTACGTATATTTCCAAACAGTTCGAATCCGGGTCTTTTTCCGGAAGAGACATATTCTTTGTATAATTTTTCGGCTTTCAGTAATCCCAGGGTAAGGACCACGGAAAATACAACCAGTATCAGCATATACGGAATAAATATGCCTCCGAAGAACAGAGCTATGACCGCAGCAGGTATGACAAACCTGTAATTAAGCTTATAATGCCCGATGGCGGCCAGGACCAGGACCACCGGAGTTGCGTAATACTCTCCGAACAATACCATCACGGGAGAAAAGATATATATCGTTAACGCCGAGACCAATATTATGTTTGAAAGAGTCCTGTATTCAGGCAGTTTAATAAAATCATTCTTCGTAAGCGGTTTTGCATCGGAAGGCGTTACCTCTTCGGTAACCGTTTCGGAAGAGAACCTGCGATCCTTCAGCATTGGCGCTTTGATAAGTTCGGAATAAAAGACTTCCTCATTTTTGTATTTATATCTGTGGATCGCCTGGATGCGGTTAAGTCTCATTGCCATACCTGCCGGAAGCTCAGCATCCTCGAGATATACGAGCAGTCGCTCCTTCCCGAGATCCCTTGCGTAGTTGATCTCATCCCGACAGTTTTCCGATTCGAGGTAATTTTTCGACAGAAAAGCAATTATTCCGGCGCATTCTTTCAAATGCATCGCAATATTCTCATCCCATTCCGTTCCCGGATCGATCCCCTCATCATACCAGACGTTGAATCCGTCATTTATCAATCGCTTGATGAGGGGGTGAACCCGGTCCGAATCCCTGTGTGAATAACTGATGAATATATATCCGTCAACCATACAGTGACCTTTTCTATGCCTCGCTTTTCTTCTTTGTCGCTTTCTTCTTTTCTATAAGGTCTGCACCGGCGACAGCACCACCTGCTGCTGCGACGCTTCCTACAGCGGCAGCGATACCTCCTATCATTGAAGCTCCTTTACCTGTAAGCTCCTTAGCTGCCGTTGTTGCTGCTGTCGCTGCTGTTCCGGCTACTCCTGCCGCTGCACCTGTCGATGAGCCATACATATTCGTTGTGTTTGTTATGGTCTGACTGTTTGTAACAGAGCCGACGTTGACGGAAGAAGACGTAAATGATGCTCCCGCCGCTCCGGCTGCTCCTGCCGCTGCGCCTCCTCCTGCCGATGCCACAGCTACGGGACGTTTGTAGAAGTCACGGTTATGAGCCTTAGCCTTGTCAACCTTGCCCACGCTTTTCTTCTCGGCTCCCGTATAATTCTGTACAACATCGGTTATGACCTGTCCGGCAAGGTTTAGGACTGTCTTCTCCTCTTCAAGCTGCTGTTTGAACTTGTTAAGATCGCTCCTTACCTGCTGTAGGAGTTCATCACTTCCAAGCTTTGAAGTGATCTGATTGATGCGGTTGACGTAGTTGTCCATCTCTTTCGCGATGTTCTTCAACTGCTCACCCTGCTCAGTAACTACTTTGTATGATACCTTATATGCCATATTCCACCACCTGTGATCACTTGAATAAGTTAGTCGGTAACTTCGGTATATCTTTTACATCATTCTGTACGGCTTTGATCGTCTTCTCGTACTTGTCGGCCGAATCATAGATAGAATTCACCATCTTGCCGAGAGTCGTAAGCGACTCGTTACACGCATCCATAAGTCTTTGAAAACTTGTCTGATACGTATTTGCCGCTTCTCCGGTCCATACGCCTTTAAGGGAATCTATCTGACCCTTTGCCGAATAGCACGATTCGCGAAGACCGTTCTGTGCCTTATCAATGGATTCAGCGAGTGAACGCAGCTGCGCCGCATCAACTTCCATATTTACTTCTGCCATGATCTGTCCTCCGCTCTCTTAGCCTCTTTTGCCCATTTTTGCAACTACATCCATTGCCTGCATATCCGTCGACTCATATACACCACACGCTTCGGCAAGAACATTTATCGCTGAGTTGATGGCTTCGGCCATATTCTGAAAATCCTTCTGGTTCTTCTGATACTGCTTGAGATACTCATTGGCCGCCTCGCCCTTCCATACCTTCTTGACGGAAGATATTGTCTCATCAAGGGATTTCATATGCTTCTGCATATTGGAATGGATGTTTTCGAGTTCACCGATGGCCGATCTCATTTTTTGAACATTAACGGTATTCTTTGCTGCCATGATCGTCCTCTTTCTATGAAATACTTGAAGCTGATGCCTGTGCTGCTTCTTCCGCTTCCTTGATCTTCTTTGCCGCCTTCTTCAGATAATCTGCAACACCCCGAAGATACTTGGCCTTGGCATCAAGATCCGACTCTGCATCACCTAAGAACTTTACGAAGTTCTTTCCTGCGTTTCCGGTCCATGCGGCGCTAAGGTTATCTTTTACACCGCTTATCTTTCCTTTTGTCTTTCCCGACAGATCCGATGCCAGCTGCTCAAGCTGCTGTGCCTGCTGGATCGTCTGCTGATAATTGAATTTAATAGCCATGATCTATCCCTCACTTAAACGTGCTTCCGAACTTCAGAGATTTACCGGTATCATTGACTTTGTTTTCCGCCTTGTCATATATTCCGGCAAGTTCCTTAAGACCGCTGACATATCCGTTTAGTACTTTGACGATCTCCGATGAGCTCGCCTTCAGTTGGTTTGCCGTATTCCTGATATCGTCGGAAGCATCTCCCTGCCAATCTCCTCTTGAGTTCTTAACCTCCTGCTGAAATTGCTCGAAGATGTTCTCAAGATTTTTGATAAGAGGAGTCAACGTTTCGGCACAATTCGCCAGTAGCGCGGTATCAACTTTTGTTTCATTTCCTGCTGCCATTTTCTAACCTCCTCAGATCTTAATCTTTGAAACAAGGCTTTCCGATTCGTTCTCCGATGCCTCAAAATCCTGTGCAAGCTCGTTCATGATATCGGAAACCTCTCTGTACTGATCGACCATCTCAAGAAGCGCTTCCTCATCCGTGTGCCAGTTCTGAAGAAACTGCGTAGCAGCATCCGACACCCATGACTTGGACAGATTATTTATCGCTTCGTTGATCTTACTGACATTACCGGACAGCTCGCCAGCAAGGCTTCCTATCCTCGACGCCGACTGACGCAGTTTACCTGCATCAACATTTGTCATATCTGCCATGATTATCTCCTTATATAAGCATTATCTTGTCGCCGCTGTTAACTCCGATGCTTCCGAGCGTATCGCTGTCCTGAAGGAGTCCTTCCATGTTGATGCTGCATACGAGCACCTTGTCGGGATCCGGGAACACCGTCATATTCTCAACGGCACTTATCTGTTCTATCATTTCTTTCTTGACCGTTCCGACCGTCATTACGGAATCAGCAGAAAACTCATAAGTCTTTGCTATGCCCGGAACTTCTGTCTCCAAAAAGATCTTACTCATGATGATTTTCTCCCTTCTTTATACGAGAGGTGTGAGCATCCTGACAGGAGCCCCGTCCTCTGTAAGCGCATAACCGAAACCTGCGGGAAGCTGACGGACTGCATCCGCCGATGACATCTCCCAGTGAAGAACGTTCTGCTGATCGAACATTCCGCCGAGGTTGATACCGCTCTCCATCGATGTGAACTGCCTTGATACCTGGTATCTTGCACAGTCGCTCACATCATCGTTCGTCATTGCAGCGATGAACTGGATCTTATGATCCCTGCCCTTTTCAAGAGCCGTCTCGAAGAACGCGTTCATCTCGAACTCATCCGAATATACGGTCTCGATGAATGATACATAATCATTGATCAGGATAACTATCCTCTTCTGATCCTTGAGCGCCTCTGCAACATTCTTGCCGGCATCTCTTGCATCGTTTACGATACCGTTACGCTCGCCGAACTTAGGAACTATGTCGTCCTGCATGAGCTTGAAGAGTCCTGCCGCATCCGTGATGTAATTCTTGATCTTGGCTGTCTTTGCAAAATCCTTCAGTTCCTCACTCTTGCCGTCAAAGAGGATTATCTCGTCCTTCTTCTGGATGGCTTCAAGAGCAAGTGCCTTGATCATGTTCGTCTTACCTGTCTTGCCGAGGCCGACGATGCTGATGCAGTACTCGTTGTCCATGTCAAGCGTCAGGACAGTCTCGCCGTCCATCGTCTTACCGAGTGCAAACTTATTCTCTGGATAATCCTTTGTCTCTTCAAGAAGTTCCTTGATCGACAGTGAATCAAGTACCTGGCCGAGCTTCTTCGCACCCTTTGCGCTGCTTTCAACATTCAGACCTGCAAGGCTCTTCTTGATGCTCTGTGCCTGTGACAGGCCGTCCTTCTCCTTAACGGGAAGCGCAACCTGGAACTCGACGCTTGTAGGAGCCTTGATAAGTCCGCGACCGGGTGTCTTGCCCTCGGGAATGATCTCCGTTCTCTCACCCGTAACTGCTTCGTACTCGAAACGGTCGGGCATCTGAAGAGCTATGCCGCAGTTGAAGTTCTGACGAAGGCGGCTTCTAAGGTCACCCGAAGCGTTAGCCGTGATGATCGTGTAGATACCGTAGCTGACACCTTCTCTTGTGATAACGGCAAGATCGTCATCGAACTTGTCGTAGTTCTCATAAAATGCAGTGAAGTTATCAAGCACAAGGAGCATTGCGGGACAGTCTTTGTTGAACTGAACATACTCCTTGAATGAGCCGATGCCCATTGAAGCAAACTTCTTCTTTCTCTCCGAAAGCTCGTTCGCAAAAAACTCGAACGTATCGGAAAGCTTGTCGTCCTCGCCGTCGAAGCACACACCGCCGATATGGGGCATTGATGCGAATACGGCCATCGTCCTTGACGAAAAATCAAGAATGTAGATATTGACATCGGACGGCTGATACTGTGTGACTGCGCCGTAGATGATCGACTGCAGGAGTGATGTCTTACCTGATCCGGAAGGTCCGCATACGAGAAGGTTGCCGTCTGCAAGGAAATCAACATACGCAGTATACTGGCTCTGAGCCTCGGGATTGTCTGCAAGACCGATGGGAAGGCGCAGTGAAAATCCTTCGCTCTTCTCTGTTGCAAGATCTTCGAGATAGATCCTCTTTGAAAGTGCGGGAAGCCAGATCTGACGTACCGCCGCAATCTTGTGCTCCTGTGCGATCTTTGCCGCATACTTAACGACTGCATCAAGCTGCGTGACTTCCTGTATATTGTCTGATTTTTTCTTCTTGTCTTTCTTCTTCGGAACTCCGTTCTTACCGATCAGGTTGATAAGCTCAACCTTGGCGTTCTTCTCGTCAGAGAACGGAACTTCGGGTTCGTAAGCAGCTCCCGACCATCCGGACTGGAACTCCTCGAAGATTTCGTCGCTTCCGACCTGGAAGAATCCGCGACCTGTTCCCGTGATATAAGCAGCATCGGGCTTCTTGAGCATTTCGTTTGAATCCGACTTGTCGGCAACTCTCAGACACAGACGGAATCTTGTGTTTGACCATATCTCGTCATCGACAACACCCGAAGGTTTCTGTGTCGCAAGAATGAGGTTAACACCGAGCGAACGTCCGACACGTGCTGCTGATACGAGAGAGCGTACGAACTCAGGCTGCTCTTTCTTCAGTTCCGCAAACTCGTCGGCAATGATAAGAAGGTGAGGCATCGGCTCTGTTGCAACACCCGAACGATACAGTTCGATGTATGCGTCGATATGCTTAACCTTGAAATCATTGAACAGTTTCTGTCTGTGCTTGATCTCGGCATTGATCGAAAGCAGTGCCCTGTTCGTTGCGTTTCCGCCGAGGTTCGTGATAACACCCGATACATGAGGCAGTCCCTCAAAGCTCTGTGCCATTCCGCCACCCTTATAGTCGATAAGGATGAATGCGACTTCATCGGGATGATAGTTGACTGCAAGTGAAAGGATATAACTCTGCAGTGTCTCTGATTTACCTGAACCTGTAGTACCTGCAACGAGTCCGTGAGGTCCGTGGTATTTCTCGTGTATATCAAGATACAGCGGCTGGTTGCCCGACTTGTATCCGACCATTGCTCTCATGCTCTCATACGTTCTGTTCTCGAGCCATCTGTGGTATATGTTAAGATCCTCAACTTTCGATGTCTTGTACATGTCAAGGAATGTAAGTATATCGGGAATACCTGCCGATACACCGGTCTCACGGATATGTATGCCCGAGAGTGCCCTTGCAAAGTTTTCGGCACTTCTGTGAGAGAGTTTGTCGAACGTAACGTTATCCCTTTCAGGGAACGCATTCACTGTTGACAGGAATCCGTGCGTATTTCCATCATCGGTTATGATCGCATTGCAACTGCTCGGAAGCTTGTCCGCAGAATCAGCGAGCATGACAACCGAAATACCCATTTCCGGTGTGGGATTAAGAAGATATTTGGCGATAGCTTCTTCCGCAAGAAGCGAGGAATCGGCAATAACAAATACGTAATGAGGAAGCACCTTCTTTTCCTTGTCTTCGTTTACCGCTTCCTTAACTTTTTCAAGACGGCCGCGGATCATCTCGGACATGAAGTACATTACATCACCGACGCTGTTCTTGTCACAGCACATAAGACGAAGCTTTCCGTCCGGTGTCCATACGTGAGGAAGGTATCTCATGTAATTCCAGTGATCTCTTTCCTTCATCGGGAATACAACGCACATACGTACGTCTGTATAAGGATGCGCACTTGCCACCTGAACGCTGACTGTCCTTGCGATATTAAGTGCTTTCTCTCTGTCGGATGATACGATACCGACAAAACGGTTATTATACAGTGAGATTGAAACCGGGACATCCTTGAGTGTTGACATCGCAAGCTTGATCTCTTCGGTCTTGTTGTTAAGAGGATCATGCTCAGCCATGATCTGTTCCTTCGGTGTCTCTATCTCATTAAACGAAGGGATATCGCCCGTTCCGAGACGAACGTCAAGGAAATCATCATGCACGCTGCTCTTGTTCCAAAGAGCGGGAGTCGCATTGATACCTATCTGTGCAGCCTCCTCGGCTGAAGGGTACATTCTCTCAAGGACACCTGCGTTATACTGCATCTTATCCCTGATAAGGCCCGTCATCTTAACCGCATATGCTTCATAATTGCTTACACGGTCTTCTTCGTCCTTGGCATATTTCTGATCTTCGTATCTGGTGTTGATGATGGCCCAGAACGCACCTACCGCAGCTGCTCCCACACTCATAACGATACCACCGAAATTGAACCCGTTTCCGAACGACATCGCAGCACCCAGTGCCATAGGGATTACCATCGTGAAGGCCGGCCCGATGGTGAACTTCAGAGGCTGTTTTTCTCTCTTCTGCTTCGGGGGGCATTTTTCAAGAGCGAAGGTTTCCGTATCGATCACTTCCAGTTTTCTGGGAGTGCGAAGGAAATATTTCTCTTCAACTGCCTCTGACTCACCTTCGTTGCCGCCGCCTGCGGATGTGATATTGATCTCTTTTATTCCGGTAACCTTGCAGTTTCCG
>JAILRJ010000018.1:0-22603 GCA_024698285.1 Lachnospiraceae bacterium
TCAGCCGTTATAACGAGATCCTCGCTCTGCGCCTCTTTGATCTCTCCCCCGGTCAGGTATGCCTCACGCATCTGCGGAACGAACGATGCATAATCGACCATCGAGATATCAAGATCGACATCACCCTTGATTCCCTGGATACTGCCGCAGTCCGTGTACTGCCACATCGTGAAATCGAAGAGAAAATCATTTTCCTCCAGATATTGCGGAGCCCAGAAATCATATTCGCGCAGAGATTCAAGTTCAAGGTACCTTCTCATCCAGTTCTCCGACGCATATATCATCGGATAATAACCTTTCTCCCGTATCTTCTCGCAGAACGCTCTGCATATATCGCTCCGAAGCTCATCGGATATCTCGACGGTGTTTGTTCTTGCACTTTCGTCATCGATATATTCCGTATCGAATGCGACCGGATATGAAATATTGTAGTCCTCTATCAGATCGAGTACATACTTTGCTTCCTCCTCGGCCTCTTCAACCGTAACAGCCTGAGTGAAGAAATAGACTCCGAGCTTCAGTCCCACTCTCTGCGCTTCGCTCGCATACTGATCGAACTTCTCGTCCTTGGCAAGGCCTCCCTCGGAATAGCCTCGATATCCGCAACGGAGCATAACAAACTCACATCCCGAAGCGGCAAGTTCATCCCAGTTGACGTATTTGTTGTGATAGGAAAGATCGCACCCGAGATGACTTATCTTATTGCCGTCATCATCGAAGTACGCCATGAACCCTTTGTCGATCCTGAAGTTATCGGTATTGTACGAACTGAGAGAAAGTTGTCCCTCCGTGATTTTCCGTTTGGGGACATATACGTTCGTGACGTTAATGTGGCTCTGTTCTTCTATTACCGTTGCAAGTTCTTCCTGTACCGCAGCGATCTCCTTGGAGCTCTTGTTCTGTATGATGACCATACCGACAACAAGTCCGAGAATAAAGCTCGTCACTATGACAAGAACCGTTGCACCCGAGTTGCTCCTGCGTTTGCGTTTTCTCTTGGGCGGAATCTCCTGATTCCGATAGATGTCTCTTCCCTCTTCCAATTATATCCCCTTATCTTATATTCCGGCTTATCTGCCGAGTGCCTCTTTCACCTTATCGATCAGTTCCGAGGAGAACAGGTTCTCCTCAACAACTATAGGTATAACGCCTTCCTTGCGGATTATGCTTTCAAGAGACTCAAATACTTCCTGGGGTGACACTCCCGTGGAATCCCTTCCGATCACGAACAGATCCGGATGATGGTTCCTGATGTGATCGACCGCCTCAACGGATGAGCGTACGACTTTGACCTTGTATCCTTCCGCGATCAGGTTATCACGCATGGACTTGAGCCGCGTTATGTCGTTATCGATTATCAGTACCTCTTTGTTCTTTTTTCCGACGGTTCCCTCATTGAATATCTTCTCGAGGCGGGCCAGAAGTTCACTCTTCGGAATGGTCTTGACCAGGTAGCCCGCTGCACCTTTTCCCATCAGTTCCCTGACGAGATTGGGATTGGCGACACCCGACAAAAATACGACCGGTGTCTCGTTGAGTTCGGGATCCTTTATCAGCTTATCGAACGCTTCAATGCCGTTAACGACAGGCATCTCGATATCGAGAAGGATCAGGTCCGCTCCGTAGCTTCCCATCTTCTCAACGAATCTGTATCCCGCGTTCTCCGTGACGACATCATATGTATCCTCAAGATATTTCTGCAGTATCTTGAGCGTCATGATATCATCATCTACTATAAGTATCCTTTTTTTCATATTCTTTCCTTCTTAACGGTTGGTGCCGAACAGTCCTTCCACAGCCTGCGATATCATCTCGCGCTTAATGGGTTTGTTGAGTATTCCGACCACTCCGGGAGTGACAAGCGAAGTGCGCGACTGAGTAAAATCGTCGCCTACAAGATACATGACTGGAACATTTGCACATCCCGGCTGCATATGCACCGAATTGACCACCGATATACCGCTCATCCCCGGAAGATTCGGATTGATGATCAGAAGATCCGCACGGTTCCTGACGAAATAATCCACGGTCTTCATGCCCGATTCGAATGCTATGACGTTGTGGTTCTGAGTAAGAAACAGCGAGCACAGTTTTCTTGTCTTAACATCATCGTCAACGATGACAACCGTCTTCTTCTCATAAGTTGCCGTCGATCTGATCTGCCTCTCCGGCTCCTCGAGCTTGATCGAACCCTGGGCATTAAACGCACCGTAGGGGTTGCCCATGGCCTTCTCTTTGAGCTTTGCAACCGAATCGAAAGCCGCGGATGATGCGGAAGATGCAGAAGATGTGGGAGCTGCTTGACTCCCTGCATTCTTGTTACTTATCCTCTTTTTATATTCGGAATACCCGTTACGGGACCTTCTTCTTGAGAACTCCCCGTCTTCGTCGGTATTCTTTGCCCCTTTAACTTTGGTGGCCGCATCAATAAGTGTTCTTATATCGGAAGCGCGCTTCCTTCCTCGCTCAAGTGCTGCCTCGAGATTCTCCATGCGGGACTCCATATCGAGTACAACAACACGAGGACTGCCGTCATCATCAGGCGCCTTAACACTCGTTCCCGCGATCCTCTCTATATTCTTAACATCCTCGTATCCGGTAATGACAGGCTCCGGCATGAACTCAGCTTTTTCGATTGCCTCGGTTATCACCGAAAACAGGCGGCTCTCTTCCGCTTCACCTTCATAGAATACGACATCTCCGATCTCAAGAAACTCCATGCATCTGTCGGAAAATTCGTCTTCAGTCATGACGACAACCGGGATCATCGCGATATCCGGATTGCCAGACTTATTGATCATCCAGTCATATACGTAAAGGCCGAGACTTTTTGCATCGTCGCCGTACAACAATACGATATCCGGAACGACTCCTTCGACATCGGGTTTGAGATAATCGAGCGCACCGTCTCCGTACCCGATCGCAACACTCGCGAAATAATCGGGAAGAAGACTTACTATGCCTTCCCGACGATTTCTGTCGTCATCGATTATGATCGCTCGAAGTTGACTCATCCTACTGCTCTCTGTTTGCCTCCTGCTTAGGCTCTTCCTTTTCCTGTTTTTCCTGTATCTCGGGTTTTACAGGAGCCTCTTTGAGTCTGAAGCGTCCCCGTTTGTTCTTGGTCCTGTCAACATTCATGTTGCATTTACCCTGGAATACAGACTGCTCATCTATGAGAACTCTGGCCGTGGTGATGTCACCGTATACCTCACCGGTAGGCTCGATGTTCGTCTTGTCCTTTATGGTCAGGTTACCGTCAACAACACCTGCGACGATGATGTTCTCGGCCATCACATTTCCCTGTATCTCTCCGTTTGACGAAAGAACCACCGTACCGTCTGCAACGACTCCGCCGACCACTTTGCCGTCGATCCTTACCGACGAATGAGTAATGAGCGTTCCTTCCACCTTAGTATCCGCACCGATGAAAGTGGTTATTGACGTCTGACTGACCCTTACTTTGTTGTCATCCTTAAAAAACATCTTGCACCTCTTATCCTGTTGTCATTCCCGTATCATGCTTCGGGGATCGACAAACTCTCCGTCTTTTTTTATCTCATATGCGACATAACCGTCTTCCGTAAGTACCGCAAGAACATCCCCCTGGGATACGGTCATTCCTTCCTCGGTAGCCACATCGCCGTTCATCCTGTAATAAGTGATATATCCGTTTCCATGATCGATAACGATACCCCTTGTGTAAAAAGGATTGCTCTCATCCGAATCGACATGCATTATGATCCCGTTGGCGGCAGCTGCAACGATCGCGCCTTTTGTTGTCGTAAACACTATGCCGTTCGTCTGTCCCCCGTTTGAATCCCCGTAGGGATCTTCCACAAGGACAGCCTTGGCATTGCTGATCGGCAGTGCATAAGGTACCGCAGCCTCCTCAGCCGAAGCGGCTTCCTCTTCTTCCTTCTTGGATATCGTATCTTCTATCTTTGAAAACGCTTCCTTGTCGGCGTCAATCTGATCGTTAAGTGCCGTCACCGTCTGCTCGAGCATTGTGTTTGATGCGGACAGATCGGAAACTGCCAACTCGGCATCCTCAAGCGAATTCTTGAGCTTATGGTTATGTACCATCATCGAGATTATCAGTCCGATCACAATGATCGCCGTTGCGATCGCACCCGCAAAAAGCTGAAGCAGTCTGTCGTATGTTATCTCCACGGTCTTCGCCGAATCGGATGAATTCGGAATAAGAAGCATGGTAAATCCGGTAGGCTGCTTTTTGGTATCGGCTCTTTTTGTTTTTTCTTTCTTACTCCAGATCAAGCTTCATATCTCCCGGTTTGATCATGCCGCGCTTTCTCATCAGTTCCGAAATACCCAAGGATAACAGTGCGGGGAAAATCACATGCAGAAGTATTATCTTTATTATCACGACCGCAGGGCTCTCCGAAGCGGTCATGTCCTGATATGTCATGAGCTGTCCCACAAGTCCGCTCGTTCCCATTCCGGAACCCGTGGCGTTATTGGTCATCCCGAACACAAGTGTACCTACCGGTCCGAGAATTGCCGATGATATGATCGCGGGAAGCCAGATAACAGGCTTCTTCATTATGTTCGGAACCTGAAGCATACTCGTTCCGATACCCTGGGCAAAGAATCCTCCCCAGCCGTTCTCCCTAAATGATGCAACGGCAAATCCGATCATGTTTGCACAGCATCCGACTGTTGCGGCACCTGCCGCAAGTCCGGACAGATTGAGTATCAGTCCGAGGGCTGCCGAACTGATCGGAAGCGTCAGTACCATACCCATTATCACCGATACGAGAATGCCCATAAGGAAAGGCTGGCGCTGTGTGCTCCAGTTGACTATTCCTCCAAGCCAAGTCATGAATCCGGATATCGGAGGTCCGAGAAGTATTCCCGCGCATGCTCCCGACAGTATCGTAACAGAGGGAGTTACGAGAATATCGAGTTTTGTCTTTCCCGCAACCATCCTTCCGAGTGTAATACCTACAAGCGCAGCTATATATGCACCGAGTGGCTCACCCGGTCCTTTGTAATTGATAACGCCTTCGATCACAATGCTTCCCGTGATGATATTGCTCGCAAAAGCACCGATCATTCCGCACACCGCGGCCGAGAATATGACAAGAGGCTTTTCCTTGAACTTTACGGCGACACCGCATCCGATACCCGCACCGGTCACACTGCTTGCGACCTGACCGATAACTATAAGATATGCGCCGATAAATCCGGGGATATATGATCCGATCTGTTTGATGATCGTTCCGATGATCAGAGTGGCGAACAGACCGAGGGCCATTCCCGACAGTCCGTCGATAAAAATATAGTTAAGTATCTTCTTCATAAGAGCTCCTTTTTTTCCACAATAAGTTTACTACAAAACAACGTTTTTTCAAACTTTTTATTTACATTTGAATATCTATATGATAGTATTTAGCCAGTGATTTTTCACTATATATTATTTGGAGGTATCTGCAATGAAAGGTACGGTTAAATGGTTTAACAACCAGAAAGGTTACGGATTCATTTGCGATGAGCAGGGAAATGATGTATTCGTGCACTATTCCGGACTTAACATGGAAGGCTTCAAGTCTCTTGACGAAGGTGCTTCCGTTGAGTTTGACGTGGTTAACGGAGAGAAAGGCCCTCAGGCAACAAACGTAACAAAGTTATAATCTCATAAGCTTGTGCCTTTTTAACTTATAGAAGATAGAATTAAAAAGTAACAGATCTAGGGATTATAAAAAAGGAACCGCAATCCGGTTCCTTTTTTATTGCTTTTCTTCTTTATCTGATCACCCTGTTCGGATTCTGTGCCTGAACCTGAGGCTGATTGTTGTTCATGACCTGCTGTGACATCGCCATGTTCTGCTTGGTCTGCGCTTCGATGCTCATCGACGCATCCCTGATATCCATGTGGACTCTCTGGAATGCCGCAACAACCTGCGGATCGAACTGGACTCCCGCGCCCTGGGTGATTATGTTGTATGCTTCTTCATGCGTTTTCGCTTTCTTGTAACTTCTCTCGGCAACAAGACCGTCGTAAACATCGGCAACCGCCAGGATCCTTGCAAGGATGGGAATGTTGCTGCCCGCAAGTCTGTCCGGATAACCGTTTCCGTCCACTCTCTCGTGATGATATTTTGCCATCTGGAAAGTGTAGTACAGGAACTTGTTGTTCGGAAGCAGGTAAGCGTATTTCTGTATGGCATTCGCCGCCATCGTAGTGTGCGATTTCATAAGCGCGAACTCTTCGTCCGTGTACTTTCCGACTTTGCCGAGAACCGCATCCGGAACACCGATCTTACCCATGTCATGAAGACGGGAACTGAGCAGGATCAATTCGAAATCATTCGGGTCGATCCCGTAGTTGATACCGGATAACAGCATCTCTTTTAACAGGATCTCCATATACTTGGAAACACATATACAGTGCATGCCCGTATAAGGGTCCTTCTGTGAGATCAGGTCGGTGATGATACCGATGATGAAATACTCCAGGTTCATGGCGTTTCTCGCCTGGAAGTTCGCGGCCTGCTGAAGCTGCGAATTGTACGTGTTCATCTGGGATTTGTATTCGAGATTGTTCGCCTGAAGCTCCATACGTTTACGGAGCAGATCGGGTATGATGGGCTTACGGATAAAATCAACGCCCCCGAGTCTGTAGGCCTCCATCTCGGTCGTGTTCTCCTTGTCACCCGACAGGAAAAGCACCGGGATGTTCTTGGTCTTCTCACTCGCCTTCAGACGCATGATAAAATCGAATCCGTTTATACCCGGCATGGCAACATCCAGAAGGATGAAATCGGGCATGATCGTTGATTTGGCAAGACGCTGGAGTGCTGACTTGGGACTGCTGATATCAATAATGCTGTACTGCTTCTCGAGTGCCTTCTTGGCAACAAGAAGTTCGGTATCGTTATCATCGATTATCATTATCGTGTACATGCAATAATCTCCTCCAGCTTCAGATTGCCTCCGAATATATCAAGCTTGGATCCGACCGTGAAGTCGACTCGGCCCTCACCTGTATCTTTGAGTTTATCGATATCCTCATATGACGATATCCCGCCCGCATAGCACACGGGACGTTCGGACTCTTTCAGTACCGCAATGAGCCTCTCGTCAATACCGGCGGATTTTCCTTCCGAATCAACAGCGTGAACGAGAAAATCATCGCATGAGCTTTTCAGTCTGTCAAAAAGCTTTGCATCAACGACCTCATCAGATACATTCTGCCATCTGTCGGTCACGATGCGGTAGGCTCCGTCGATATACCTGCAACTGAGGTCAAGCGTTATCCTCTCCCGTCCGACCGCAGATACGAGTCTTGCAAGATTGTCGTCGTTTATTACTCCGCCCGAAAATACAAAGCTGGTCACTATGACATGCCCTGCACCCGCATCGAGAAACTGCTTTGCGTTATCCACATTGATGCCTCCTCCCGCGGATAATCCTCCGGGGTATTCACCAAGTGCCGCAATCGCCTGGGCTTTAGTTGCCTCATAGTATTCGCTTCCCCGCGCGTTAAGCATTATCACGTGTCCGCCGGGAAGGTCATGTTCTTTATAGAGTCTCGCATAAAACGCAGCGTCCCTGTCGGATACATAATTCTCTTCGGCACTGTCGCCTTCATCACGAAGAGTGGATCCGACGATCTGTTTTACCTTGCCGTTATGTATGTCGATACAGGGACGAAACTCCATGTTCACTTTATCCTTATGTTTAATTCAAGACATCGCCCATATCGTATTTGCCGGCGCTCTTTCCGGCCACAAACTTTGCGGCCTCAACTGCACCCTTGGCAAACACGGCTCTTGAGTATGCCGTATGCGAGAACGTTATCACTTCATCGCGTCCCGCGAAGATCACATCGTGGTCACCCACGATCGTGCCGCCTCTTACGGCCGAGATACCGATCTCGGTATCGGGTCTTACCATTCTTCGTTCTGACCTGTCGAATACATAGTCCTTCTTCTTCGCAAGTCCCTCATTGACCGAATCCGCAAGGGCAAGTGCCGTACCCGAAGGAGCATCGAGCTTGGTACGGTGATGCTTCTCCACTATCTCGATATCAAAGCCCGCCTCGGCAAGCTTTGCTGCATTTTCTTTTAATATCTTCTGGATGATGTTGATCCCGAGAGACATATTGGCCGATTTGAACATCGGTATGGCTTCTGACGCTTTTTCGATCTTCGCAAGAGTCTCATCGGTGAGCCCCGTCGTGCATTCGACAAGAGGAATCTTGTTTGCGACGCACCAGTCGATCACTTTATCAACGGCAGCACTGTTACCGAAGTCCACAACTACATCGGCCTTTTCCGTGATCTTCTCTATACTGTCGACTACGGGGAACGATCCGTCCGATGCGGTGTTAAGATCAACGCCTGCCGATATCTCGATATCCGGATCTTCGGCAACTATTCCGGCGATCATCTTTCCCATACGGCCGTTACAGCCGTGCATGATCATCTTAACCATTACAGCACCCCGTAATCTTCCATCGCTTTTTTAAGCGTCTGGGCATTCTCGGGTTCCATCTCGCAAAGAGGACGTCTTAATATTCCGCGGTCCCTTCCCTGAAGTTCAAGTGCTTTCTTGACGGGTATAGGATTAACCTCGCAGAACAGTGCATTGCAAAGAGGAATGGCATCGAGCTGTCTCTTGGCGGCAAGTTTGGGATCATTGTCAAAGAACGCCTGACAAATGTCATGTGTCTTGCGCGGTGCGACATTGGACAGAACCGAAATGACGCCGATACCGCCGAGTGCCATGATTGGAACGATCTGATCGTCGTTTCCGGAATAAAGCTCAATCTTGTCTCCGCAAAGGCTCATGAGTTTTGCGATCTGAGAGATGTTGCCGCTTGCTTCCTTGATACCTACGATGTTCGGAACGGTTGAAACAAGTGTTGCAGCCGTCTGGGGCAGAATATTGCAGCCTGTTCTTCCCGGAACATTGTAGAGGATGATCGGGAGCTTAACGCTCTCGGCTACCATTGTGAAATGCTCTATAAGACCCTTCTGGGTTGATTTGTTGTAATAAGGTGTAACGACAAGAAGTGCGTCAACTCCGTACTTCTCCGCTTCCTGTGAAAGATAGATCGCGGTCTCTGTACAGTTCGATCCGGTTCCCGCAATGACAGGGATCCTGTGATCAACAACTTCCGCGCAGAACCTGATGCATTCAAGATGCTCCTCGTGTGACAGGCATGATGCCTCTCCGGTCGTTCCGCATACGACGATCGCATCGGTGCCGTTATCTATCTGGTATTCTATCTGTTCTTTGAACTTATCGTAATCTACATCTCCGTTCGCAAGAAACGGTGTGCATATCGCTACTGCTGCTCCTTTGAAAACCGACATTTTTCATAACCTCCGTTTATACTCAAAATTAAACTTATATGCTGTTATCTCGATGACTTGAGACTGATGATCCAGTCAAGCGGCTGCTGATTGACATAGATCGGGATCACGATCACGCTCGAACCGTTGATCTCCACGGGTTCCGCCGAAAGAACCGGAGGCAACAGATTAAGTTCCATTCCCTCTTTGCTCATCGCTGTCGCGAACAGTCCGTCGGAAATATTGATGAATTCGCCGACCGAATCAAGTGCGTTTATATCAACCGTATCGAAGAATTCCTTTGCAAAAGCTTCGGCTATCGCAAGAATACCTTTGTCGTCCCCCGAGAAAGCATTGATGACGTTGTAATCTCCTATTATCTCCTGCATTGCTACGGCACCTGTCTGGAAATTGGATGTCGTATATCCGCGCTTAAGCGAAATATCATCAGCAACAAGACGGTTGATACACCTGAACGTCACCGCAAGAAGCTCTCTGTAAGGTCCTTCGGGCATATCCGGAAGGAAGAGGGGAAGGATTCTGTCAACATCTCCCGACTTGATCGACTCCATGTCGGCGAACGTGAAGCCGTTCTCCTTCTTGAAATAATCCATCGCTCCCTCGATCTGTTCGAGAGTCAGTATCTCATTGTCTATAGCGCTCTGGCAGAACATCATATACTGATTGCCCTGAAGAGCCAGAAGGCGTTCGACCTGAACATCCGTAAGATATCCGAGCGATATCGCGATATCTCCGAACTTCCTGTCCATCACCTGCTGTTTACGGTTAACCTCATCTGCCTGTTTCTCGGTGATCAGTCTCTCGGAAACGGCGATGAGGCCCAACTTGACTCTCGTCTTGTAGAGCTGCATCTTGATCTGAACGAACTCTTCCTCGCTTATGATCTTTTTTCTTACAAGATAATTACCGAAAATATTAGCAAACATGTTGTATCCCCCATATAAGTCAATACTTACTGCTTATCATAGTATTATATTATAATCAAGCACATTTGTCTTTATTTTTATTGATTATTCTTCTGCGCAAATGCTGCACGCTTCCGAAGCGTCGGATCGAGTATCTTCTTGCGGATGCGAAGCGTCTCGGGTGTGATCTCCAAAAGCTCGTCCGTATCAATGAATTCCAGGGCCTGTTCAAGCGACAGGATCTTGGGCGGTGACAGGCGAAGCGCCTCATCGGAACCCGAGGCACGCGTATTGGTGAGATGCTTGCTCTTGCAGACATTTATCTCAACATCCTCGGTCTTTCCGGTCTGACCTATGACCATTCCGGCATACACCTTCTCTCCCGCACCTATGAACAGCACGCCTCTTTCCTGTGCCTGGAACAGTCCGTATGTTACCGATTCACCCGTCTCGAACGATATGATGCTTCCCTGTTTCCTGAACTGTATATCGCCCTTATACGGAGCATATTCGTCAAAGATCGTATTGATTATTCCCTCGCCCTTGGTGTCAGTGAGAAACTCCCCGCGGTATCCGATAAGACCTCTTGCGGGAATAGAGAATTCCAGTCTCTGGTATCCTCCCGTTATCGGGGTCATGTTCTGAAGTTCTCCCTTTCTTGAACCGAGCTTCTCGATAACGTTTCCGGCAAGATTCTCGGGAACATCGATATAAGCTATCTCCATAGGCTCCGTTTTGCGTCCCTTTGAGTCGGTACGGTAAAGAACCTCGGCTTTGCTGACAGCGAATTCGTAACCTTCCCTTCTCATGTTCTCGATAAGGACAGACAGGTGAAGTTCTCCTCTTCCTGACACTTTGAAGGAATCCGTCGAATCGGTCTCCTCAACGCGGAGCGACACATCCGTGTTAAGCTCCCTGAAGAGCCTCTCTCTCAGATGACGGGATGTAACAAACTTCCCCTCCTGACCTGCAAGCGGAGAATCGTTCACCATGAAGTTCATCGAAATCGTAGGTTCCGAGATCTTCTGGAACGGGATGGGTACAACGTTTTCGGGATCGCATATCGTATCTCCGATATGAATATCCGCTATACCGGAAACCGCAACGATAGAACCGACACTTGCTTCCTTGACGTTCACCTTGTTAAGGCCGTCATATTCATAAAGCGCCGATACTTTGACCTTGCGCTGTTTGTCGGGTTCATGATGGTTGACGATGACAACGTCCTGATTGACCTTTATAGTACCGCTCTCAACCTTACCGACACCGATACGTCCTACATATTCGTTGTAATCGATCGTGCTGATCAGAACCTGGGTTCCCGCATCAAAATCACCTTCGGGTGCAGGTATGTAATTCACGATGGCATCAAAAAGCGGAACCATTGTCTTCTCCAGTTTATCGGGAGCAGTTCCGCTCATTCCGTTCTTGGCCGACGCATAGATGAACGGACAATCGAGCTGTTCATCGCTCGCATCAAGATCCATGAACAGTTCAAGAACCTCGTCGACGACTTCCTCGCATCTTGCCTCAGGACGGTCGACTTTGTTGACACAGACAAGCACCGGAAGTTTCATGCTCATAGCTTTCTTGAGAACGAACTTTGTCTGCGGCATAACTCCTTCGAAAGCATCTACCACAAGAACCGCTCCGTCCACCATCTTCAGAACACGCTCAACCTCTCCTCCGAAATCGGCATGGCCCGGTGTGTCAACGATATTGATCTTGACGTTCTTGTATGATACAGCGGTATTCTTCGAGAGTATCGTGATGCCTCTTTCCCTCTCGATATCATTCGAATCCATCACGCGCTCCGCGACTTCCTGGTTCTCCCTGAAAACGCCGCTCTGCTTTAACAGTTCATCGACGAGCGTGGTCTTGCCGTGATCGACATGCGCGATGATCGCGATATTCCTTATGTCTTCTCTCTTATTCTTCATATTCGACCTCAAACAAGCACCCGGGGTGTTTACCGTTTGTGAGAAAAGTTTTGGAGGACGTTGTTATTTGACGAGGTTTTTTCGAGTCTAGTAACGTGACGTCCGGAAAGAAGTGAAAGCGCCTTTTCGAACAAATGCGTAAATACTCCGTGGTGCGTATCAATTATATACCCAAAATACGTGTCGCGAACTGGAAGTAGATCAAAAGCGACAGCGCATCCACGATCGTCGTGATAAAAGGCGACGCCATAACAGCCGGGTCAAACCCTATCTTCTGCGCTATCATGGGAAGCGTACATCCGACGATCTTGGCAAAGAACACCGTAACAACAAGCGTCAGGCATACTACAAGCGCAACTATCACCGGCACCTGATCGAACAGCATGATCTTTGCAAATCCCGCGATCGCAAGCGTAATGCCGCATACGACCGATACTCTTATCTCTTTCCATACTACCCTGAACAGATCCGACCACTCGATCTCGTCAAGCGACAGTCCACGGATGATCGTGACGCTTGCCTGTCCTCCCGCGTTTCCGCCCGTATCCATAAGCATCGGGATGAAACTTGTCAGGACTACATATGCGCCGAGAGCCTGTTCGTAGTGCGTTATTATCTTTCCCGTCACCGTGGCGCTTATCATGAGAAGGAGCAGCCATGGTATACGTTTCTTCCATGTCTCAAACGTGTTCGTCTTCATGTACGGTTTGTCGGTAGGCAGGATAGCTGCCATCTTTTCGATATCCTCCGTAACCTCTTCCTGCAGGATATCGACAACATCATCGATAGTGATGATACCGACGAGACGTCCCTCGTTATCAACGACCGGCATTGTCGTAAGGTCGTATTTCTGGAACATCCTCGCGACCTCTTCCTGGTCGGTCATAGTATTGGTCGAGATCACGTTATCCGTCATGAACTCAACAACATGCGTGTCGGGCTGATTGAGAAGAAGGTCCCTGAGTGACACCGTACCGATCAGATGTCTTCCCTGATCCAGAACGTAACACGTATCTATCGTTTCCTTGTCGACACCGTTCCTTCGTATCCTGTCGATACATTCCTGAACGGTGAGATTTTCTTTGAGATCGACGAACTCGACCGTCATAAGGCTTCCGGCGGAGTCCTCCGGGTAACGCAGAAGATGGTTGATATCACGCCTTGCCTCGGGATCGGCATTTGCAAGAAGCTTCTTGACAAGTCCCGCAGGCATCTCTTCCATAAGGTCGGCGGCATCATCGGCCATAAGATTATTGATGATGTTTGCGGCCTCCCGGTCGGTAAGAGTAGTGATGATCTCCTGCTCTATCTCGACAGGCAGAAAAGCAAACACGTCTGCCGCAATACTCTTAGGAAGTATCCTGAATACTTTGACCTGTTCTTCAAATGACAGTTCCTCGAGCATCGATGCGATATCGGCTTCATTCCACTCTGCTAGTTCCGATCGGAGTCGGGTATACTGCTTTTCCTCAACGAGCTTTAATACTTCTTCCATTGTCATTTTCTCTTCCATACCCGTACCTCCTTTTCAGCAGATGATGTTCACCTGCGATTTATTCATCCCTGACGGAAAATACCGTCGGAACGGGATCGCTGCATTCGCACCTTCCCGAAGTGATATCATTCAGTTCTTTTATGAGTCCCTCGGCATCAGCCGTGATAATCCGGGCCGAAACATTTTGACCGTACTGCGTATCGGTTATCGAGTGATCGCTTGTAGCTATCATCCTCTCGATCCTGCCGTAGTCGTTATAATCGCACCTGATATCGATCGCAAATCCGTTTATCTTCCGGATGACCTCACAGTGTTCAAGGCCTTCTTTTACCGCTGCCGAATATGCTCTGACAAGACCTCCCGTGCCAAGAAGCGTTCCTCCGAAATACCTGGTCACGACAACACACGCGTTCGTGATACGCCTGCCCGTCAGAACATCGAGCATGGGCCGCCCTGCCGTTCCCGATGGTTCTCCGTCATCCGAGCATCTGCTCTTTTGTCCGTTGTCCCCTATGACGTATGCACTGCAGTTATGCTTTGCATCCCAGTATTTCTTCTTCACGGACGCAATAAAAGCCGCAGCCTCTTCTTCCGAAGAGACCGGCTCGATAGTTGCTATGAAGCGGGACTTCTTTTCTTCGATCTCTCCCATCCCGCCTTTATCCAAAGTCAGCCATTCCATACCGTTACTGGGCAGGCAACCCCTGTAATGCATTGAGAAGAGCCTGCTGCTGTTGCGCCTGGAGTGCCTGTGCCGCCGCTGCCTGCTGCTGTAGAAGCAGTGCCTGCTGCGCCGCCGGATCCGCCGCTGCCGCAGCTGCTGCTGCCGCTGCTTCGGGATCAAGTGTTGCGGGATCAACGCCCGGCAGAAGACCTGCCGCCTGAGCCTGCAGAAGATTGAAGTAATCCTGCGCGCTCACGCCGTTGATCTGACTGTGTTCACAGAATCCTTCGGCTGTAGCTTCACCCTCATACGCATACGGACATGTGCTCGTCGCCTTCTGTCCGGTCATCGCGCAGACAAGACCCGTGTCAAACAGACTGCCGTAATGGTTGGTACAAGGCTCTGTCGGAACCGTACCCTGTGCAAAATACTCTGTGATCGCACTGCCGTCCGCGCGGCAAATATCGGTCACCAGTCCGCCGGTCCTCTTACATACCGTTGCGGTCGTTATGCCCTCGGGCATCGTAAACGACTTGTATTCCTTGCCTTCATGGATCCTTCCCATTATGGCTTTCCACAGCACCTTCGCCGTGTTTGTCTCGCCGCTTCCGTTCATGTGAACGTTATTGTCGTATCCGCTCCATGTACAGCATGTATAGTAAGGCGTATATCCCGAGAACCATACGTCGACGTTACTCGTCGTCGTACCGGTCTTACCCGCGATAGCCATGTTACCGAAATTAACCCTCGCACCGGTACCTTGCGTAACAACGTCTTCCATCGCATCCGTCAACAGGAATGCCGTCGTCTCTTTTAGAACCCGTCTCGTCTTCGGAGTGTTGTCTATAAGCACGTTTCCGTCATGGTCTATTATCTTCGTGTAGAACATCGGCTTAATGTATTCACCGCCGTTTGCGATCGTAGCAAAAGCAGCTGCAAGTTCCATGTTCGTAACACCGTCCGTAAGTCCGCCGAGTGCGAGTGCCTGGGTGATATCGGATGATATCGATCCGTCCCTCTCCTCACGTCTGTCAACAAGCGTTGAGAAGCCGAAGTTTAACAGATAATCGAAACCGAGCTGCGGTGTGATCTCTGTGATCGTCTTGACCGCTACAATGTTGAGCGACTGTTCGATACCGTATCTGTATGTACAGATTCCCTTGTATCCGCTGTACCAGTTCTTGACCGGTCGTCCGTTGGCGTAACTGTATGGCTCGTCGACCTGAGTCGAAGCAAGTGATTTTCCGGCCGCATCAAGCGCCGGGGCGTATGCCGCGAGGACCTTGAAACAAGATCCCGGCTGACGCTTCGTGTCGGTCGCGCGGTTAAGCGTAAGGGACGCTTTCTTTGCTCCTCTTCCACCGACAACCGCCTTGACTTCACCCGTCGTCTGCTCGATTATCGTGACCGAAGCCTGGGGCTGCGGAGTGAGCGAGATCGTCTCAGTAACGAATGTCATACCCGGCATTTCCGATTCCACATCGGTCTTGAACTCTTCTACGGCCTCATTTGCCTCTTCCTCCGTATCGAAGATGCAGTTGAATCCCTTTCCTCTCTTCTCTTTGAAATGCTTCTCAAAATACTGTGTTGAGAAGTTAACCGCATCGTTTTCAGAATCGGTATATGATGCC
The DNA here is from genome assembly GCA_024698285.1 of Lachnospiraceae bacterium. Taxonomy (GTDB): domain Bacteria; phylum Bacillota; class Clostridia; order Lachnospirales; family Lachnospiraceae; genus UBA2868. The sequence goes on from JAILRJ010000018.1 coordinate 15,980, forward strand.
TCGTATTTCAGATAGTATTTTGTCTTCGGAGGATAGTTCTCCTCGTTCGCGAATTCTTCGTCGCAAATTTTCTGGATCTCGGGATCCTGGGTTGTGAAGATCGACAGACCTCCGCTGTAAAGTGCATTGTATGCCTGGGTATACGAATAACCGAGGTTCTCCTGAAGATCACTTAAAACCTGCTCGGTCAGCTCATCGACAAAGTATGTGTAGATCGTCTTCTTCTCAACCTTTTCGTTGACGACCTGAATACGCGAATACACATCATCGGCCATTGCCTCGGCAAACTGCGCGTCATTAATGTATCCCTGATCACGCATCTTCGTGAGGACTTCTTCCCTTCTCTTCGCATTGTTGTCCGGATGCGATATGGGATTCCACTTCGAAGGATTCTGCGTGATACATGCGATAACGGCGCTTTCCGAAATATTGAGTTCAGAAACGTTCTTACCGAAATATCTCTGCGATGCCGCCTGGACACCGAGAGTTCCCTGACCGAGGTTGATCGTATTAAGGTAATTCTCGAGGATCTGATCCTTGCTCATCTGCTTCTCAAGCTGTACCGCACAGTACTGCTCCTGGAACTTTCTCTTGAACTTGTCGACAAGACTGCTCTCTTCCGTCCACGAAGTGAACACGTTGTTCTTGAGAAGCTGCTGCGTGATCGTCGAAGCACCCTGATGAAGGTTACCGCTTAAGGCCTTGACGCCCGCACGCATGATACCCTTTATATCGATACCGTTATGGGTGTAAAATCGCTCATCCTCGATCGCAACGAACGCATGCTGCATATCGAGAGGTATTTTGTCGAGCTTGACATAGACACGGTTGGAATTCTCCGCAACAAGCTTTGTCAGCTGATTGCCTTCACTGTCGTAAACGGTGGTCGAATAGCCGGCAGGCGCAACGTCCACGTTTGAGATATCGGGAGCCGTGTCAACGACACCCATGAACAGGCCGACACCTATGCACAGTCCCGCAACTCCGACGCAGACAGCACAAAACGAAGCGAGCACGAACAGACTCACCCCGAAGAATTTGCCGATCTTGGTCGACGGAGAATTCATGGCCTTCTGGCGTTTTTTGATTCCTCTTCTTCCGTAATTCATATATGTATCACCAAAACTTTATTTTACCAAATTATAAGGTTATACGCAATTCGTACGTCCATCCGCCGGGCGTATCGTACTTCTGATATTCGTCGATTATGTTCCCGAGTATGTTGGCGATGTATACCTGTATATCCACGGGTATCTCGCCTTTTTTGGTACCTGTGACCGAAAGCTTGTATTCGCACTTTCTGCTCGTGACATATCTGCTGTCCACCTCGAGTGTTGCCTTGTCGCACTTGTAGCTTTCCGCGACCGCGAGAACCCAGAGCGAAAAGGTAAGATCCGCCATCGCAAATCTCGGTACGTCTCCGTACAGACAGCTCTTTACCTCTTTAAGGGTCAAGCCGTCGTTTCTCTTAAGAGCCTCGTTTATGTTCTCTTCTATGATGCTCTTAAGATCGTTAACCTTGAAATATGCTGTCGTCTGAAGGCGGAGCATCTTATCGCACGATCTCTTGACGAAATTGATATACGAATTATCAAGCTGCCTTCTCTTTAAGAACGCGTCAAGCACGCGGTTAAAGAAGGGGGCTATCTTGTTATAACTGTACTGCTGGCGAAGAAGCGAGACCTTGAGGCGCTCAAGCGTTTCCTCAAACACTTTTTCGTCATTCTTGAGTTCACCGATCCTGCGTATCAGGTCCCGGTGTATGTATGCCTCGTCGATCGACGCCTTAACGCCCTCAACGATATCTTCAATGTTCCACGGAGGCAGGAATACCTTACGGACACAGTCCTCGTTCACAATGATCGGAACATACTTCGGATCGGTCAGATCCATACAGACATTAAGCAGAACGTCGGGATATTCCCTCGCACACTTCTGTACGAAATCATGCACCCTCATATCGGGGATAAATCCGTCCGACAACACCAGATAAAATTCCCTCTCGGACAGCAGTTCAAAGACCTGCGCGGCAGACTCGGCACGAATGAATTCAATGCCTTCGTCATTAAACCTGCCCTTCAGGTCGTTCGCTATTCTTTCATTGGCCTGCAGATATAAGATGCTCGTATCCATATCGTCCCCCGATAATAACACACATACATAGTTATTTTACCATAAATTGCCGCTTAGAACACTATATATTGTTATTATTTCTCACACGAACACAAAAAAAGCGCGGAGATTGATTCTCCGCGCTAAACTGCCAAGATGGTCACTGTGCCAATTTCAGCATTATTTCGTTACTTCTTGCCACAAACTTCGTCATGGCCTCAGCCGACAGCGGTCTGTTTGAAAGCACCGCAAGGTCGTAAAGCTGTGCCGCGAACATCGACGCATCCTCGGATTCCCTGTTCTTGAGCAGGTACTTGACGAGTGCGTTGCTGCTGTTAAGAACAAGAGTCTCGCCTTCGTTTCCGAACATTCCCATATCCATACCGCCTGCCGCATACATCTTCATCATATCCTGCATACGACGCGACTCCTCGGATACGGTAAGTACGGATGAGATACTCTCGTTTTTGAGCGTCTCGACCTTAACCTCAAGCTTGTCGTTTCCGACAGCCTTCTTGAACAGGTCAGCCAGATCCTTCGCATCCTTCTCGTTCTTCTTCCTATCCTTCTTGTTAAGTTCCTCTTTGGACGAATCCGTGATATCGGCATCTATCCTCATGAACTTGACGTCTTCCATCTTCGATTCAAGCTGATTGATGAAAGGCTGATCGATATTGTGTGTGAGTACAACGGCATCCATGCCCTGCTCGCGGAACATGTTGATGTACTGGCTCTGCTGCTGCAGGTCCGTAACATAGTACACGGTCTTTCTGACCTTGTCCTTGCCGTCATCCTTCTTGTCCTTTTCGGGATCCGCATCGGATGATTTTTCGTCTTCGACGACCTCCGCTTCGACCTTCTCGCCGTTCTCATCGGTGGCTTCCCCGGTTTCCTTCTTCTCGGGAAGTTCAAGACACTCGGGCAGCGTCATGTACTTGCCGTCGATATCCTTGAAGAGGATGTAATCGGTCATCTTCTCGCAGAACTTGTCGTCCTTTAAGCAGCCGTACTTGATGAACGGGCTGATGTCGTCCCAGTATTTCTCATATTCTTCCTTCTCGGTCTTGCACATTCCGGCAAGCTTGTCGGCAACCTTTTTTGAAATGTAATCGCTTATCTTATTGACGAAGCCGTCATTCTGAAGCGCCGATCTCGAAACGTTCAGGGGAAGATCCGGACAGTCGATGACACCCTTAAGGAGCATCAGGAATTCAGGAATGACCTCTTTTATGTTATCGGCAATGAACACCTGATTGTTGTAAAGCTTTATAACGCCCTCGATCGACTCGTATTCCATGTTGATCTTCGGGAAATACAAAATACCTTTGAGGTTGAACGGATAGTCCATGTTAAGGTGGATCCAGAACAGCGGCTCTTTGTAATCCATGAAGACCTTACGGTAGAATTCGAGATATTCTTCTTTTGTGCAGTCGCTTGGATGCTTTGCCCACAGAGGGTTCGGATCGTTTATCGGAACTTCTCTCTTAACGATCTTGGCCATTTCCCTTGCGGGAGTCTTCTCTTTCTTTTCCTTCTTGCCGTCTGTCTCTACTTCCTCGTACTTCGCCTCTTCGGTAAACTTCTCAATGACTGTATCCCTGTCGGTAAGTTCGTCAACCGGAACGTTCTCGTACTGAGTCTCGGCACCTTCCTTAACAAGGAAGATCGGCGTGGGCATGAATGAACAGTACTTCTTCAGTACTTCCCTCATCCTGTACTCGTTGCAAAACTCCAGAGAATCCTCATTAAGGAAAAGAGTGATAGTTGTTCCGACCGTATCTCTGTCGCCTTCGTCCATCGAGTACTCAGTACCGCCGTCACACTCCCAGTGAACGGGTTTTGCGCCCTCTTTATATGAAAGCGTGTCAATATGAACCTCATCGGCTACCATGAATGCCGAATAAAATCCGAGACCGAAGTGACCGATTATCTGATCGTCGTTTGTCTTGTCCTTATACTTCTCGAGAAATGCCGTAGCACCCGAGAACGCGATCTGGGTGATGTACTCTTCAACTTCATCGGCGTCCATTCCGAGACCGGTATCGGTGAATGAAACCTTCTTATTGTCGGGATCCACGACGATCCTGATCTCCATGTCACGTCCGTCGGGAATGCTGTACTGGCCGATCACATCGAGCTTTTTGAGCTTTGTGATCGCGTCGCATCCGTTACTTACAAGCTCACGTGCGAATATATCGTGGTCGCTGTACATCCACTTCTTTATTATCGGGAAGATATTCTCGCTGTTGATCGTTAAACTGCCTGTCTTTGCCATGTTTCTTACCTCTTTTCTTATATTCTGCGGGTAGCGTCAAACCTCTCCTTAATTTGCCGCTTCCCTTATTTTTTCATCATTCATGAGAATAATAAACCCGCCGAAATGTCATGTCAAGAAAAATTTAGCACTCAATCGGGTTGAGTGCTAACAATCGTGAAATATTTATCGTAGACTTCGAAAAAGCTCGTGGTTTCAACGCTTCCGCCGGAATCGTAATGTATGCTGTCGTATAACGGCTTGTTCAGATTGGATGTCAGCGTTGTGACGAAATTGTTGTAGACCTCGTCAAATGCCTCCTGTTTGCGCTTCTCTACAATTTTGAGCTTGTTGGCGTCGGTCTCGTCCGGATTGAACGTCGTGACACAGTATATCAGGTGGTACCCGTACTCGGTCTCAACTATGTCGCTGACCTCTCCCACTGCAAGATTGAAGGCCGCATCCTCAAATTCCTTCGGCATTATACCTCGCCCGAAACTGTACTCGCTTCTTGAATCCTCGTTATAATCCGCCGCAAGCACCTCGAAAGCAACACCCTCGTCAAGCTTCTGTTTTATCTGGGCGATCTTTGCCAGAGCCGCTTTCTTCTCTTCGGTCGTATACTCGTGTCTGATTCCGTTTCCGTCGATACTGTATGTCTTGACGAGTATCGTCCTGACGGTTATCGTCCTTGCCTCATCGTCGCTTATCTCGGGGTTGACCTCTTCCGTTATCGTCTCATACAGGCGACTAGCCGTCGCAAACTCTCTGTACAGTTTTTCGATCACATCCCGGTCGATATCAAGGTAATCCCTCTCGGCCTGGCTAAGCGACTCATAATATTCCCTTGCCGCCGCCGCACATTTTGCCTCATCGTCTTCATCAAGTGTGACACCGCGCTCCGTTGCGAGTATGTTCATCGTCTTGATCTGTGCGATCCTGGCGAGTATGTTGTCCTTGTAGGAATCCTCAAGCGTTCCGTCCCCGACCGGTACCGACCATATCTCTTTTCCGAACACGTTGCTGTATCCGTTTTCGGAGTTGGCCAGATACACCATCAGTTCGTTTTTCATGCAGGGGTAACCTTCAAGCCTGAACACTTCTCCGTCGAGAAAATCAGACGTCAGCACTATCTCGGTCGGAAGCTTTCCGCTCCGGCACGCCGTAAGAAGCGTGGACGATGCAAATAACAACATCAAAAAAAGTGGCAGGAGGCCTGCCACTTTCGGCTTGCGATCAGATTGTGTCTTAATCGATATCAATGTGTGATGCAGCTTCTTTGGCCGCATCCTCTACAGCATCGGCAGCCTTTGAAACCGCCTTCTTTGCTTTCTTTGCAGCTTTATCGAAATCCTCGAATTCGAACTCGCTCGTCTTCTTGCCGTCTTTAACAAGGCCTACGCCCTTTGCGGCATCCTCGGCCTTAGCCATGATATCCTGAGCAGCTGATTTTACCGCTTTCTTAAGAGTGTCCTTTCCGTCACTGACACTCTCCTTGATATTCTCGGCTGCTTCCTTTATTTCAGGATCAAGAGAAACATAGCTTCTCTCACCCGCTTTGTTATCCTCAGCATCATCGTCGCCGTCGCATGAACATTCGCACTTGCTCTTATTCATCTCGCAGAAATACCACAATCCCGCAAGAGCTGCCCCGGTAACACCTACAAATGTTATAAACTTTCCAAATCTCTTCATTACAGTTCTCCTTTCGCTTTCATATCACTAAGAACCTGTTCCTTAAGATCTCTTGCACGATCCTTGATCCTGCTGTTTGCGGTCTTGCTCAGAAGGATCGATGCGATCATCTTCTGTGCGACATCAAACTGGCCGAACCTTGAAGCGAGTACCGCGAGAAGATAATCTATCGTGATCTCGTCCATCCCGGCGATCGGGAAACTCTCCTTCTGGCGGGCACTGACAAAACCTTCGTAAGCAGTCTTGAGTGCCTCATCCTCATCGTTCTTAAGCTGTTCAATGACCGCGTCGCGATCCGGTGTGTCCGCCGGAAGTGTCTCGCTCTTGCCGCGGATCACCCATGCCATCTTAAGGCAGACATATGCCTTCTCGCTGTCCTTAGCGCGCTTTACGATGGAAGACGCAAGCGCGAGCTGATATCTCTGAATGGCATCATCATATGACATGATCGGATTGTTTGCAACCCCGTGAACCTTTCCGACAATACCTTCCTTGATCAGCTTAACCTGAGCTGTGGGAAGTGATGTGAAATATCTCGTAAGCGTCGCATAGCCGCAATAAGG
>JAILRJ010000037.1:0-4450 GCA_024698285.1 Lachnospiraceae bacterium
AAAGACGCCGGCAAGAATAAGAAAAAAAAGCAACAGAAAAAGAAGAAAAAAACAAAGAAAGCGGGATCATCAAAATGAGAATATACAATTCTCTGACGAAAAAAGTCGAGGAGTTTGTTCCTAACACTCCGGGGAAGGTCAGCATGTATACGTGCGGGCCTACCGTTTATCATTTTGCGCATATCGGAAACCTTCGAAGCTATCTGATGGAGGATGTGCTTGAAAAACTCCTCAGATACAGCGGTTATGATGTTAAGCGCGTCATGAACATAACCGATGTCGGACATTTGTCATCCGATGCCGACACAGGAGAGGACAAGATGCTCTCGGGAGCAAAGCGCGAACATAAGACAGTTATGGAGATCGCGAAGTTCTATACGGACGCTTTCTTTGCGGACTGCGCAAAACTTAACATAAAGACTCCCGACGTTGTGGAGCCCGCGACAAACTGCATTTCGGAGTTCATCCATATGATCGAAGTGCTCCTTGAAAAAGGCTATGCGTATAAGGCGGGAGACAACGTATATTTCGATACTTCAAAACTTAAGGAATACTATGTTTTCGGCAACCAGAGCGAAGACGAACTCATGGTCGGCGTAAGGGACGACGTGACCGAGGATGAGAATAAACGTAACAAGAATGATTTTGTCCTCTGGTTTACGAAATCGAAGTTCGAGGATCAGGCACTCAAGTGGGACAGCCCCTGGGGCGTAGGTTATCCGGGCTGGCATATCGAGTGCTCGTGCATCAGCATGAAGCATCTCGGAGAGTATATGGATATCCACTGCGGCGGCGTTGACAACATCTTCCCGCATCACACAAACGAGATCGCCCAATCTGAGTCTTACACAGGCCATAAATGGTGTAATTACTGGTTCCATGTTCATCATCTTAATGACGAGACGGGTAAGATGAGTAAGTCCAAGGGAGAGTTCCTGACGGTATCGCTTCTTGAGGAAAAGGGTTACGATCCGTTGGTTTACCGCCTGTTCACGCTGCAGAGCCATTACCGCAAGCCTCTCGTGTTCTCATATGAGGCGCTCGATCAGGCGGCAAAGACGTATAAGAAGCTTAAAAATCGCATTGCCACACTTTCCGACGACGGTCCGGTCGATGAGGCAGCAAAAAAGGAATGGCACGATAAGTTTGCCGAAGTTGTCGGTAATGACGTTAATACCGCAATGGGCTTAACGCTCGTTTATGACGTTCTGAAGTCCGATGCGAACGGGGCGACGAAGAGAGCCGTTATAGATGATTTTGACTATGTTCTCGGCCTTAAACTCCTGGAGAGCGTTCCGGGTTCGGGAAGCGATTCCTCCGGAGGATCCGATCACGCGGATGAGGATCCTGCATTTGTTTCTCATGTCGAGGAGAGGATCGCAGAGCGTGCCGCAGCCAAGAAAGAGAAAAACTTCGCGCTTGCGGACGAGATCAGGGATCAGCTTCTTTCCGAAGGGGTCGTGCTCAAAGATACCCGCGAAGGAACAACCTGGACCAGGCAGTAAGGAAATGCTAGATAAGATAAAAGAACAATTCGGTATTACCGGCAGTGATCCGGGGCAGTATTCCCCGCTTGCTCTCGCATTTATCGGTGACAGCGTATACGGCGCGGTGGCAAAGAGCGTTGTGGTGCTTCGGGGGAACTGTTCGGCAAATACGCTTGACCGTAAGGCAGTAAAGTATATCAAGGCCGTCAGCCAGGCAAAGGCGGTCGATCATCTTCTCGAAGAAGGGATACTTACGGATGAAGAGACGGCTATATACAAGCGGGGACGAAACGCCAACTCTCCGACATCGGCCAAGAATGCGTCTGTCGGGGATTACCGCAAGGCTACGGGTCTTGAGGCGGTTGTCGGATTCCTGTATCTTCGAGGGGATATAGAGCGGGTCATTGAACTTGTGCGGATTTCCATAGATTGCCTTGATGAAGTTAGTTGACAGGGTGACGCTCTCGGACGGACGATCGTGTATTTTGTTTCCGACCCGTTACGCTGTATAATGGCAAGAATATGAGTTACGAAGAATTCACGATAGAAGGCAGAAATGCCGTCACAGAGGCACTTAGAGCAGGAAAGCCGATAGACAGGCTTTTCATCCTCGACGGCTGCAATGACGGACCCGTATCGACGATAAAGCGTGAGGCCAAGAAGAGAGATGTGCCCGTAAAGTTTGTCGATAAGGACAGGCTCGATCATATGAGCGAGACCGGGCATCACCAGGGTGTTATCGCCAGATGTGCGGCCTATGAGTATGCGGAAGTTGAGGATATACTCGAAAACGCTCGCTCCAAGGGCGAGGATCCGTTCGTGATCCTTCTTGACAATATCGAGGATCCGCACAATCTCGGGGCGATCATAAGAAGCGCAAACCTTGCGGGTGCACATGGTGTCATTATCCCGAAAAACCGTGCCGTCGGGCTGACGGCAACCGTTGCCAGAACTAGTGCGGGAGCCCTTTACTACACGCCTGTGGCCAAGGTCACAAACCTTGCGAGGACTATAGATGATCTCAAAAAACAGGGCATATGGTTCGCGTGTGCGGATATGGACGGTGAGGTCATGTACAATACCAACCTTAAGGGACCGATAGGGATCGTGATCGGAAACGAAGGCGAGGGCGTGAGCCGTCTTGTCAGGGAAAAGTGCGACTACGTGTGTGCGATACCGATGAAAGGTGATATAGAATCGCTCAACGCATCGGTTGCGGCAGGCGTTCTGATGTATGAAGTTGTAAGGCAGAGGATGTCATGAGGTGGCACTCACGAAGTGAGTGACGGAGTCCTGATGACAGGGCGACGCCGACGTAGTCGATTCTAATGGCGAGCGTCCTTAAGAGGATTATAAATGAATTCATACACCGATCTCTCCGATGAAGAGCTCATCATCGCCCTGCGCGACGGTGACGGCAAGGTCATCGACTATATAATTGAAAAGTACAAGGAACTTGTCCGCAAAAAAGCCGGAAGCATGTTCATTCTCGGCGCCGACAAGGAAGATCTTATCCAGGAAGGCATGATCGGCCTGTATAAGGCCGTTCGTGACTATGATGCGGGACGTGACGCAAGTTTTTACACGTTTGCGGACCTGTGTGTCTCAAGGCAGATGTACAAGGCTGTCGAAGCGCAGAACCGCAAGAAACATGCACCTCTTAATTCCTATGTTTCCATATATGAGGATGAGACCGGAAAAGGAGACGAGGGTGAGGTGGCCAACATACCCGAACTTTTGCCCCAGGCCGGCATGAGTCCCGAGGATGTGGTCATTGACAAGGAGCAGACAGAGAGACTGGAGCAGAAGATATATGACAGCCTGAGTGATTTTGAACGCAAAGTTTTCAATCTTCGCCTGACGGGCCTTGAATATACGGATATTGCGAGGATACTCGGACGCGACGAGAAGTCCACGGACAACGCGCTTTCGAGGATAAAGGTGAAGGTCCGGAAGATACTGTCGAAGTGACGGATGTGATTGATTTTTACATACGTGCTGTGATATAATGCTCTTCGGTTTAGCTGACGTGGCACAGTAGGTAGCGCACCGCATTGGTAGTGCGGAGGTCTCGGGTCCGATTCCCGACGTCAGCATTTGGCACGACCGAAGGTCGTGCCAGGCAGAGCGCCGCTTGAGCGGGGACGGCCCTTATATTGCACCGCGAGGGCTATCGACGTAGTCGATTCCAAATGCCCGAGCGACCTAAGCAAAAAGGAGGGGCCCACGAAGTGGGAAGATTCCTTATTGCACCGCAAGCCCCATTCTTAAGGGGTCTTTTTTTATCTGCAAATATGAGAAAATACATAGGAACGCGACAATTTTATAAGAGCGTCTTTGCCATTGCTCTTCCGATAATGGCGCAGAACGGCATATCGAGCTTTGTGAACATGCTCGACAACCTGATGGTCGGGCGGATAGGGACCGAGCAGTTGTCCGGAGTCTCGATCGTAAACGATCTGATGTTTGTTTATCAGTTGTGCCTGTTCGGAGCCATAAGCGGAGCAGGCATTTTTACTGCGCAGTATTTCGGACAGAAGAATAACGAAGGTGTGCGGGATACGTTCCGGATCAAGATCGTGATCTGCGGAATCATCATGCTTTTGGGCCTTACTGTCTTTGGTTTGTTTGACCGGACGCTCATATCCTATTACCTGCATGAGGGGTCTCAGTCGGGCGATCTTGCGGCTACACTTTCGTACGGGCATATATACATGCTGATCATGCTTGCGGGACTACTGCCTCAGGCGGCCGAGTTCGTGTACTCATCGACTCTTCGTGAGACCGGCGAGACCGTTGTTCCGATGCGTGCGAGCTTTGCGGCGGTATTCATTAATCTTGTCCTTAATTACATCCTGATATACGGAAAGTTAGGGCTTCCCGTGCTCGGAGTTGCGGGAGCGGCCATTGCGACCGTTATCTCAAGGATAGTACAGGCCGCCATAGTCATCGTGTGGACTCAC
>JAILRJ010000050.1:0-15814 GCA_024698285.1 Lachnospiraceae bacterium
TCACGCGGCGTCGCTGCATCAGGCTTTCGCCCATTGTGCAATATTCCCCACTGCTGCCTCCCGTAGGAGTTTGGGCCGTGTCTCAGTCCCAATGTGGCCGGTCACCCTCTCAGGTCGGCTACTGATCGTCGCTTTGGTGGGCCGTTACCCCGCCAACTGGCTAATCAGACGCGGATCCATCCTTTGCCGTCTCGGCTTTTCACACTGAGAGATGCCTCTCTGTGCGCTCATGCGGTATTAGCAGTCATTTCTAACTGTTATCCCCCTGCACACGGCAGGTTACCCACGCGTTACTCACCCGTCCGCCACTAAGTCGTCCCAATTGAGTCCGATTTGAGCAAGCTCTCCTCTTCTTCGGGCGGGACGCTTCGTTCGACTTGCATGGGTTAGGAACGCCGCAAGCGTTCATCCTGAGCCAGGATCAAACTCTCTAAATAAATGTTTAATCCAACATCATATGCTGGCTTTGTTTCGTTTCCGAATAAATCTTTAATCTGGAATTTTCGGGTTTGGTTGGTTGTACTATTTTATTTTCAAGGAGCATAACCGCATGAAAACAACGCTGTTTTTTTCAGCGGCTTAAATAATATATCAAAGCATTTATGCCTTGTCAACGGATTTTTTTAAAAAAAGCACACAAAATGCGGCAATAATAAACAGTATTGAAACCGGACCCCCAATAACAAGCCCTTTCGGGACATATCTAAGATCCAATTCATGCTCTCCTGGTGTTGTTTTTACGGCCATCAGTGCGTTTAAAACTTTTACGGGTTTTACCTTTTTGCCGTCCACCTTCACGGTCCAATCATCCTCATACGGGATCGAGAACACAAGGTATTCGGCCGTATCGGCAATGTTGGCTTTGGCCGTAAGGTGCGAGCTTGTGATTTTCGATATATTGACGTGTGATGAAACGGCATCTTTATACCAGGCCTTCAGAACCTGTTTGCTTTCATAATAGAAATACGCATTATCGATCTCGAGAGTGTCGGAATCAAGATCAAATCTGATACTGACCTCTTCACCGGGAGAATAATAGCCTCCCTCCCGTACCGACCAGCTGTAGTCATCAAAATAATTTCCTTTAACGTCACCGTTTATGAACAGCGTAGCCTCCTGAGGCTCGGGAGCGTCAAAATACATAAATATGAAATTATCGCTTGAGACGGACAGGATATACTCGACGCTTGCGTCTTTGTCGGGATCCGATTTTGTATATACGTTATCTTCTTTGGTAACGTTGTTAAGTTTTACTTCCGACACCCTTACCGGCCTGTATATCTCGTAATTGGTCTGCGTGAAACTGCTCGCCAGATCATTCTGAAGTTTGAACGGATCTTTTTCGTTCATATTGATACGCTTAATGTCCTCGTCCATTCCGAAACCGAGAGACAGTGCGTACGGATTGAGATAGATCCTGTTGTCGCCTTCCGTATACAGCCATTTGTAGGGCTTGCACGTTTCGTCAAACTGAGACAGCAGATATTTTACGCCCATGAAGCAGTCGGCAAATCCTGTGCTCGCATCTCCGTAGAACGCCCAGTTTTTATTGTTTCTGAATCCGAGCTTTCCCATAAACTCCTTGACCTGATCGGTCTCGCAGGAACTGAAATGGGACAGTCCGTTGTATGCAAACATCATCGGATCATTATGGCTTCGTCTGAAAAGCTTATCCATTCTGAAAAAGGACGAATCCTGATCGTTAACGTATGATACGAGAGACTGGGTGGAATCTATGTAGTCTTTGTATGTCTCAAGGCTTTCCTCTTGTGCATATCTGTCTTCGTAATATGCCTCCACGGAAACAAGACCGTTATAGAAACTGTCCGCGATCTGAAGAACGAATAGTCCGGCCAAAGCGGGGATCACGTATCTGTTCTTTTCGTTCATCGCAACAATGAGTATCAGTGAAACCGCAACGGCGATACCCGTGACCAGAATGGATCTGATACCGACATACTGACTTTTTATCAGATACAGATATGCCGAATACAAAGCAAAGATCACTACTATAATATTAGCGTTTCTCTTTTTGAAACCGTCTCTTATCCGAACAAACCCGGCATATCCAACCAACAGGATGAAGAATGAGAACAGGAAAGAATTCCGGTAGGGAAATCCTATCGGATGCGCAAAGCCGTGCCATACAACATTTAAAGCGTCTATCCAGTATCCTATAACCAAAAAGGCAAACAGAACGAGTGCAAATATCTTTTCTTTTATCTTTATTGTCCTGTTGGCGAAATAGAAGAATACGAACAATACCGACACGATACCCGTGTATATTATCGGAAGTCCGTCCGATATGTTTCCTCGAAACGCACCGGAATACACTCCGGAGAAGAATTCGGACACTCTGAATGTTCCGGCAAAAGACAGACCCTTCAGAACCGCCTTCTTCTGTCCCTGCAAAGACAACAGTACGCACAAAAGCGAAAAAGCGGAAATACCTACTGCGATAACCGTGGATAACAGTACGGTTCCCGCATTTTTGATCCGGTCCATTGTATCCTTGTATTCGATGAACCCGGAAGCCATGAAGCAGAGGAAAAACGCAGCCGTAAAGATAAGTATCATATAACCGATGTAATAATTTGATATGACTGCAAGAGCTGCGGAGATTATATAGACCGCATTCGGTCTGCGGTATTTCATCATCCTGTATAACCCCAGTATTACAAGCGGTAACATCATAACGCTGAAGAAATAATGGATACAGTTGATATACGCTACGTTAAATCCCATCAGGGCATACGCCGTCGAAAAAATAAGCGCCGAATAACGGCTTCCCCAAATGCCGCGAAGCATCACAAAAAACGATAATCCCATAAATCCGCACATGATTATGATCATTACGGTTATTCCGATGGGAAGTATGTCATTGGGAAACAGGACAAGGATCAGAAAGAAAGGATTAAAGAGGTAATATGATGCAAATCCCATCATATCCCCGCCAAAGGTCTTTGAGAACGAATAGAACATGTCATTACTGCCGAAGAATATCGACTTCATGTAACCGATATAATCCACGAACTGGTATCTCATGTCCGCCACAAGGATCGAGACCTTTCCGAAAGGCGCAAAATCACCCGTGACAAAAATAAGCATCATGACAAGTGCCGGAATGACAAATGCCAGCATTGAGATTATCGTATTCTTCTCAAATTTCCTGAATTCTTCCATTTATGACAATGAGCGTTATCTGCTCGCGGCATATGCTTCCCTGACTGCTTTTGCGAACTGATCGGCACAGGATGTGCCCCTGCCGTTACAGTCGTTTCCGAGAAGCTTGCTTTCGATCTCCGAAACACTCATTCCGTTGCAAAGCTTTGAAATGGCCTTAAGATTTCCGTTACATCCTCCGGAAAAAGAAATATTGGTAATGATATCTCCAATGATATCAAAATCGATCTGTTTTGAACAAACTCCGTTGGGCTGATATGTGTAATGCATGATCTTCCTCCTTATAACAATAAAGATGGCATTACCTGCCATCCTCATCCTACCGGTGAATCACTAAACGGAGAAAGAGGGATTTGAACCCTCGCGCCGGTTGCCCGACCTACACCCTTAGCAGGGGCGCCTCTTCAGCCTCTTGAGTATTTCTCCAAATTGCTAAAGTCTTGCATACCAAGTATTCGTCAGCCAAGTCATTATATATAATGAACGGGGATATTGTCAATATAAACATCCGCCGTGACAGTCCATGACCACTATAACAGGAAAATCACGGACCGTCAGTTTTCTTACCGCTTCCGCTCCGAGATCTTCATATGCGATCACCTCGGAAGACGTGATACATTTGGAAAGCAGCGCACCGGCACCTCCGACTGCCGCAAAATACGTTACTTTGTTCCTGATCATGGAATCTTTGACGGCCTGAGTTCTTTTGCCTTTTCCTATCATCCCGGTCTGTCCGAGATCCATAAGAGTCGGAGCATATTTATCCATACGACTCGCGGTAGTTGGTCCGGCCGAACCAATCACACGTCCGTCCCTGGCGGGTGAAGGCCCCATGTAATATATCGTCTGATCTTTTATATCAAACGGAAGATCCTTTCCGGCCGAAAGCGCTTCCGTCATCCTCTTGTGTGCGGCATCTCTTGCCACATACACGGTACCTGTCAGATATACGTAATCTCCCGCTTTAAGCGTTTCCGATACACTTTGATCAAACGGAACGGTGATGTGCTTATCCATCTTATATTTCCTCGGTGATATGTCTGTTAACGTGACAGCATATATTAACGGCAACGGGCAGACCCGCTATATGGGTCGGGTACGTGTTGATATTGACAGCGAACGCGGTTGTTTTTCCTCCGAGTCCCGCAGGGCCTATGTTAAGATCGTTGATCTTTTGAAGCATCTCCTCTTCAAGTTCTTTTACGTATCCGATATCCGATTGGACTCCGGCGGGCCTTGTCAGCGCTTCCTTTGCCATAAGGGCACATTTCTCGAAAGTGCCTCCGACCCCGACTCCGACGACCATCGGCGGACATGCGTTCGGTCCGGCATCTTTGACGGCGGTAAGTATCGCATCTTTCACGCCTTCAATGCCGTCGGCGGGCTTGAGCATGAACACGCGGCTCATATTTTCCGAACCGAAGCCTTTCGGCGCCAGCGTTATATTTACTTTATCTCCGGGAACCAATTCGAAATGAATGACGGCAGGAGTATTGTCTTTGGTGTTGACTCTTTCAATGGGATCGGAAACGACGGATTTACGAAGGAATCCTTTCGTATATCCGCGTCTCACACCTTCATTGACCGCATCGCTTATATCTCCGCCGGTTAAATGAACATCCTGACCTATTTTCAAAAAGATGACCGCCATTCCCGTATCCTGGCATATGGGTATCATCTCCTCTTTGGCTATATCGAGATTCTCTTTGAGCTGTCCGAGTATCTTTTTGCCGATATCCGATGTTTCGTCATCATAAGCTCTGTCAAGACACGCTTTCATATCATCCGAAAGCTCATGACAGACCTTTATGCACATACGCTCCACGGCGTCTGTGATTTTCTCTACGGATATCTCTCTCATTCGTTCTCGTCAAATTCATCAATGATATAACGCTGTCTTCCTTTTACGTCATCGTATATTCTCGTAATATATTCGCCGAGCAGTCCGCATACGAATATAATGAGTCCGCCCATGAACCATATAAGGGAAACGAGTCCGTTATTGGAGTAATTCTCACGTTCATCGAAGATCTTCCTGATACCGTGAATGATCCCGAGCAGCACGCCGAATGCCGTCATGAATCCTCCGAGGAAAGTTACATATTCGAGAGGTTTGCTTGAGAAACAGAATATCCCGTGGAATCCCATGCGGAATTCTCCCCATAGTCTGTTGTATTTTGATACGTCCGCTTCTCTTGCTTCTCTGTGATATCTGACTGCCGCCTGTTTGAATCCGACATAACTTACCATACCGCGGAAGAACATGTTGGTCTCGGGCATCTTGCGGATCTCTTCTATGACACGGCGGTTGATCAGTCTGAAGTCAGCGGTATCAACAGGTATCTCAACGCTTGAGAGGAAATTGATAACACGGTACGCGGTAAGATCGATGACCTTTCTGACCTTTGTCTCGCCCTGACGGTCGATACGCTGGGCATATACAACGTCATATCCTTCTTTCCACTTATCAACGAGATCAAGTATAACCTCGGGGGGATCCTGAAGATCCACATCGATAACAACGCAGATGTCTCCCTTACAGTTAAGCACACCGGCCATTGTTGCAGCTGCCTGACGGAACCTTCTGCTCATCGTGATGAGCTTGATGTTGCGGTTACGTTCCATGTTTTCCTTGATCACTTCATATGTTCTGTCAGTTGAAGGATCAAGAGAAAATATGATCTCGTATTTGCATCCGAGCTTTTCGACAACCGCTTCGGTTCTGTCAAGGAACGGCTTGATACCGTTTTCCTCGTTGTATACCGGTACGACTATTGAAAGAAGATAATTATCATAGTTTTCGTTTTTCATACTCTTATTCTCTTTCCTGTTCAATCGTCAATGCTACTCTTCGTCATCCATTCCTTCGAATCTTGTATCCTCTTCGTCATCGTCTATATCCACTTCATCGTGTACGACAACGACGGGTTCGTCCGATTTGGCGATGTTGATAACAACATCATCGATCTCATCCATGTCGATATCTTTGTCTCCGTCCGATATCTTCTCACGGACTTTGGCGATCTTGGCTACTCTTACGCCTTTGTCGAGACTGATCATCTTAACACCGGACGTGATCCTTGAAATGACCTTTATATCCTCCATACGAAGCTGGATTATTATACCCTGATCGGTGATCATCATGATCTCGTGCTCATCGGTAACAGCCTTGACACCGACAACATCTCCTGTCTTTTCCATTATCTTGTAGCACTTGACACCTTTACCGCCTCGCTTCTGAAGATGGAATTCGGACAGAAGAGTTCTCTTTCCGAAACCGAGCTCCGATACGATGAGGAGCGAATCGCCCTGTGTATCTATCTGCATCCCGACGATCTCGTCCCCGTCGGACAGGTTCATTCCGATAACGCCCATCGAAGATCTTCCTGTTGATCTTACATCCGTTTCCTTGAACCTGATACACATACCCTGTTTTGTTACAAGGAATATCTCGGAATCCTTATCCGTTGTCTTGACTTCGATAAGTTCGTCGTCGTCGCGAAGCGTGATCGCTATCAGACCTTTTTTACGGATATTGTTGTATTCGAGTATATTTGTCTTCTTGACCGTACCTTTCTTCGTGACCATCAGGAGGTTCTTGTTCTCGTTGACCTCCGTGACCGGGATCATCGCGGATATCTTCTCACCGCTCTGAAGCTGCAGGAGATTGACTATCGCAACACCTCTCGAATTACGGCTTGCCTCGGGAATCTCGTATGCTTTCTTGCGGTATACTCTTCCGAGATTGGTGAAGAACATGATCGACTGATGAGTATTGCACATCAAAAGGTCCTCGATGTAATCCTCATCTATGGTCTTCATTCCTTTTATACCCTTACCGCCGCGGTTCTGAGCCTTGAAGTTATCAACCGTCATACGCTTGATATATCCGAGACTCGTCATGGCAATAACGGTATTCTCCTTCGGAATGAGATCCTCATTCGTAAGTTCCGAATCGTCAAGACCGATCTGCGTCCTTCTCTCATCACCGAACTTGTCGGATATTTGAAGTATCTCTGATTTGATCACTCCGAGGAGAAGTTTTTCATCCGCAAGGATGGCTTTGTACTCGGCGATCTTCTTCTGAAGTTCCGCATACTCGGTTTCAAGCTTCTCACGCTCAAGACCTGTCAGTGCGCGAAGCCTCATCTCCACGATCGCTGCCGACTGTGCCTCGGACAGACCGAAACGTTCTATCAGTTTCTCTTTGGCTTCGGCAACATTCGCACTGCCTCTTATGATGGCTATGACTTCATCGATATTATCAAGAGCGATGAGCAGACCTTGCAGTATATGGGCACGCTCTTCCGCTTTGTTCAGATCGTATTTGGTCCTTCTCGTAACAACATCTTCCTGATGCTTCAGATAATGTGTCAGCATCTCGAGAAGGTTCATGACCTTCGGTTCGTTATTTACAAGAGCAAGGTTTATAACACCGAACGTATCCTGAAGCTGCGTATGTTTATAAAGCTGATTCAGTACGATGCTGGCATTTACGTCACGACGGAGTTCAACAACGACTCTCATTCCGTCCCTGTCGGATTCATCACGAAGATCCGTTATACCGTCGATCTTCTTGTCTCTTACAAGCTCCGCGATCTTCTCAAGAAGCCTTGCTTTATTGACAAGGAAAGGAAGCTCGGTGATGATGATCTGACTCTTGCCGTTTTCCATCAGCACGATATCACTCACACCGCGAACTTTGATCTTGCCTCTTCCCGTTCTGTATGCACTCTCTATTCCGCGTCTTCC
Organism: Lachnospiraceae bacterium; assembly: GCA_024698285.1. Lineage (GTDB taxonomy): Bacteria > Bacillota > Clostridia > Lachnospirales > Lachnospiraceae > UBA2868. Next base: position 7,936 of record JAILRJ010000050.1, read on the forward strand.
GAGAATGATACCCCCTGTCGGAAAATCAGGACCTTTAACACAGTCGAGAAGTTCGTCGATCTCCGTATCCCTGTCCTCTTCAACTCTGTTGTCTATGATCTTAACAACGGCGTTTATGACTTCCGTAAGATTGTGAGGCGGAATATTGGTCGCCATACCGACTGCGATACCTGTCGTACCGTTCACAAGAAGATTAGGAAATCTTGAAGGAAGTACCGTAGGCTCTTTTTCCGTTTCGTCAAAGTTCGGTACAAAGTCAACCGTATCTTTGCCTATATCTGCGAGCATTTCCATTGAGATCTTGGAAAGTCTTGCTTCCGTATATCTCATCGCAGCCGCGCTGTCGCCGTCGACCGAACCGAAGTTTCCGTGACCGTCCACGAGCGGAGCTCGAAATGACCAGTCCTGAGCCATATTTACAAGTGCACCGTAGATCGAGCTGTCACCGTGAGGATGGTATTTACCCATCGTATCACCGACGATACGCGCACATTTTCTGTGAGGCTTGTCGGGTCCGTTATTAAGCTCGATCATAGAGTACAGAACTCTTCTCTGTACCGGTTTGAGACCGTCTCTTACATCGGGAAGCGCACGCGCAGCGATAACGCTCATGGCGTAATCGATGTACGAGGTTTCCATAGTTTTGATCAGATCGACGTCATTTATTCGGTCGAAAATCTTGTCATCCATATTGTATGTTTTCCTTTCCAAAGGATTGAAAGCTTATCAGATATCCAGGTTCTTAACGAACTTCGCATTCTCTTCAATGAACTCACGCCTCGGCTCAACCTTATCGCCCATCAGCGTTGTGAATGTCAGATCGATCTCCGATGACATTTCTTCATTCATTGAAACGCGGGAAAGTACACGCGTCTCGGGATCCATTGTAGTCTCCCAGAGCTGCTCGGCATCCATCTCACCGAGACCTTTGTAACGCTGGATCTTGTTGTTCTGATCTCTTCCGACTTCGGTGAGTATATTGTTAAGTTCTTCGTCCGAATACGCATACCAGACTTTTTTGTTCTTCTCAAGCTTATAAAGAGGCGGATTCGCAAGATATACATGGCCTTCTTTGATAAGATCCGGCATGAATCTGTAAAGGAACGTCAGCATCAGAGTACTGATGTGAGCTCCGTCAACATCGGCATCGGTCATGATTATGATCTTGTCGTATCTGAGCTTTTCGATATCGAAATCATCATGAATACCGGTACCGAATGCAGTGATCATAGCCTTGATCTCGGCATTTGCGTATATCTTGTCAAGACGTGCCTTCTCAACGTTAAGTATTTTTCCGCGAAGCGGGAGAATAGCCTGTGTTGCACGGCTTCTTGCAGTCTTGGCACTTCCTCCGGCGGAATCTCCCTCGACTATGAATATTTCACAGTTCTTAGGATCCTTATCGGAGCAGTCGGCGAGTTTACCGGGAAGAGCCATTCCTTCAAGTGCAGTCTTACGTCTTGTAAGATCTCTCGCTTTTCTTGCAGCTTCCCTTGCGCGCTGCGCAAGGATCGATTTTTCGCATATCTGTTTTGCAACCGTCGGATTCTGTTCAAGATAATATGTAAGCTGTTCCGAAACGACCGTATCCACAGCGGCCCTTGCTTCGGAATTACCGAGCTTCTGCTTTGTCTGACCCTCAAACTGCGGCTCCTCAATCTTAACCGAGATGATCGCGGTCAGTCCTTCACGAATATCATCACCGGTAAGATTTGCTTCGCTTTCCTTAAGCAGCTTGTTCGTTCTTGCGTAATCATTAAACGTCTTGGTGATCGCATTTCTGAAACCGGTAAGATGAGTTCCGCCTTCGGGAGTGGTTATATTGTTAACGAAACTGAACACGCTCTCATTGAATGAATCGTTGTGCTGCATGGCAACTTCAACAAGCACATTGTTCTGTTTGCCTTCAAAATAAAGTACGTCGTTATATAAAGGAGTCTTACTTCTGTTAAGGTAAGTAACGAATTCCTTAATACCTCCCTCATAGTGGAAAATCCTCTCCACAGGTTCCTCACCTCTGGTGTCTCTAAGTATAATCTTCAGATTCTTTGTAAGGAAAGCTGTTTCGCGAAGTCTCGTTTTTAATATGTCATAATCGAATACTGTCTCTTCGAAGATAGTATCATCAGGCATAAATGTTACCATCGTACCAGTCTCTTCAACGGGACACTCTCCGATCACTTCGAGCTTTTTGACAACTTTTCCTCTCTCGTAGCGTTGCATGTATACTTTTCCGTCCTGACGGATACGTACTTCAAGCCAGTTTGAAAGAGCATTTACGACTGAAGCGCCGACACCGTGAAGTCCACCCGAAACTTTGTATCCACCGCCGCCGAATTTACCGCCGGCATGAAGGATCGTAAACACGACTTCAACAGCGGGAATTCCCGCTTTTTTATTTATACCTACGGGAATGCCTCGTCCGTTATCGATGACGGTTACCGAATTATCCGGATTTATAGTAACGTCGATAGTGGAACAAAATCCCGCCAAAGCCTCATCAACCGAGTTGTCGACTATCTCATATACAAGATGATGAAGTCCTCTTGCCGAAGTACTTCCGATATACATACCCGGACGTTTTCTTACCGCTTCAAGACCTTCAAGAATCTGTATCTGATCGGCACCGTATTCGCCGTTCACTTCATAACTCTCTTCCGCCATATTGATATCATCACTCATTTTAATTCTCCCTTACTACCTTACCGCCACTTACCTTGAATATCTTGTTAACGGTAAGCCTTGAATTTATAAATTCATCGAGACCGGTACATGTAACTATGGTCTGGATGTTTCCTATACTGTTAAGCAGATAATTCTGTCTGTTTGAATCAAGTTCCGATAATACATCATCAAGCAGCAGGATCGGTTTCTGACCAGTGATATTTTCAACAAGCTTTATTTCCGATAATTTCAATGAAAGCGCTGCCGTTCTCTGCTGACCCTGGGATGCGTATTTCTTGGAATCCATATCGTTTATATAGAATATAAAATCGTCCCTGTGAGGTCCTACCGAAGTGAGCTTATACTTAATATCTTTCTCACGGTTTCTTTTAAGCTTTTGCGAATACTCCATTATCTCTATATTGGGATCGTATTTGATAAGGAGTTTTTCGTTATCTCCGGTAAGATTCTTATGTATATCATAGATTATCTCGTTCAATTGATTGATGAACAGAGTTCTTCTGTCTATGATCTTTGTCCCGAGCGATATAAGCTGTGAATCCCAAACATCAAGAGTATCAGTCAATTCGGGATGATATGTTATATCTTTGAGGAGATTGTTTCTCTGATTGACTATCTTGTTGTAGCTCGTAAGATTGTAAAGATATACTTTATCAAGCTGACAAAGTTCGGAATCAATAAATCTTCTTCTGTCCGAAGGACCGTTTTTGATTATCGAAAGATCTTCGGGAGAAAACAGGATAACGTTTATCACACCCATAAGCTCGGCTGCTTTTTTGAGCTTTATCCCGTTTATGGCTATACCTTTTGATTTATCTGTACGAAGATGTATATCAACCTGATAATCAACTTCGTTCTTTTCAAAAAGACTTCTTATATGTCCTTCATATTCACCGAATCTTACTATTTCCTTGTCACGGCTTCCGCGATGTGATTTTGTTGTACTTGAAAGATAGATCGATTCAAGGACATTTGTCTTTCCGACCGCGTTGTCTCCGTACAGTATGTTTACACCCTTATCAAAATCGATCTGAACTCTCTCGTAATTTCTGTAATTGCTTAATTCAAGTGATTTTATATGCATTTATATCCCTCTTGTATAAATATCAATTACCGCATATCACATATTCTTTATCTTTGTATTTGATTACATCACCGTTAAAGAGCTTTTTTCCGCGCTCAGTGCATACTTCACCGTTGACTTTTACAAGTCCTTCGTTAATATATACTTTTGCTTCAACACCGGATCCGACTGCACCTGACAGTTTGAGTGCCTGTCCGAGCTTTATATGTTCATCTCTTATCGTGATTTTTTCCATAATTTATGAAAAATTTACCGGCAGTATAAGGTAAAGGTATGAGTCATCGTCGTTTTTAATGATGCACGGAGCCTTAGGATTAACCATGTAAAGAGTAACGTTTTCGTCATCTATAACTCTGAGCGCATCAATAAGAAACTTAGGATTGAAACCTATCATTATATCCTTACCTGATTTTTCTATATCAACATCATCATTCATGCTTCCTATTGTTGATTTGATACTGAGAGTTGCAATATTGTCATTAACATTGAAAACAATAGGTTTCTTATCTCCTTCTTTTACAAGGAGAGTCGCACGGTTTATTACTTCAAGAAGATCTTTTTTGTTTACGTCAATCTTTGTCTCATAATCATTTGATATCATCTGATTGATCTTGAAATAATTACCTTCAATTATCCTTGATACAACTTTGACCGAATCATATTCAAAAATCACGTGATTTTCACATAAGAATATAGAAACATCCTTATCAACATCTCCGGGGATTATCTTATAAAGTTCGGACAGAGTCTTTCCGGGAACTATAACAGAGCTGTCTTCATAACTTTCTTTTAAGGTTATGATACGAAGAGATATTCTGTGACCGTCCAGAGATACTACTTTAAACTTATCTCCTTTTATCTCAAACAATTCACCGGTCATTATCTTGTTTGTATCATTGTCTGAAATTGAGAATATAGTCTGTCTGATAATATCTTTAAGTGAAAATTGAGATATCTTTATAGGATTTGATTTATCAAGTTCGGGAAGAAGAACAAATTCCTCGGCCGATCTTCCGTTTATATCAAGTTTTGATTTTCCGCACTCAATATGAACATTGTTATCTTCATCAGAATCTATTACAAAAGTCTCTTCACTATAACTTCTGATAAGATTGGATATTATCTTTGATTCTATTGCAACGGATCCTGCTACCTCAACTTCACCTTCAATATATGTCTCTATACCGAGTTCCATATCATTAGCGGTAAGCTTGATTCCGTTTTCATCTGCATTAAACAGTATGCATTCCAGGATCGTCATAGACGATTTTGAAGGTACTGCTTTTTGTACGGTATTAATTCCGTTGATCAATTGTGACTGGGAACATCTTATCCTCATTTATTATCTCCCTTCCTGATAAGACCGGCTTATATATAGATATATATTTATAATAGTATTATTATTAATATAAGCTGTGGATATGTTGATAACTCATATAAGCTTTAATATTTGGGCATTCTCTGTCAGAATAAAGATGTTGATATGAATAAATAACATGTTTGTATTTAGGTATTTATCAACATCAGTCTGATTTAAGCTTATTTATAATGGTTTCTATAGTTCTTCTTATAGACTCATCTTTTTCTATAAGATCGGTTATAGATCTCTCACCGTAAATAATAGTCGAATGATCTCTTCCGCCAAGAATTGATGCAATTTCTTTGTAAGTTGCATTAGTCATGCTGCGGCACAGATACATTATCATCTGACGTGGATGAACAAGTTCTTTATTTCTCTTACTTGATTTTATTTCTTCTATTGAAATACCGTAATGATCACAAACCACATTTATGATATTTTCCGGAGTTATCCTTGAAGGCGAATTAGGCGATACTATATCTTTAAGAGCTTCTTTTGCCAGTTCTATATCTATCGTCCTCTTTTCAAGATTTGCAAGAGCAACGACTTTTTTGATGGAACCTTCAAGTTCACGGATATTTGATTTTACGTTATTTGCTATATATGACAGGACATCATTGTTGATATCGTAATTGAATGCTTCAACTTTTTTCTGAAGTATAGCCATTCTTGTTTCAAAATCAGGAAACTGGATATCGGCAATAAGACCCCATGCAAAACGTGATCTGAAACGTTCTTCAAGGACATCCATATCTTTAGGAGGTTTATCGGATGTTATGATTATCTGTTTCTTTTGTTCATACAGATGATTGAATGTGTGGAAAAACTCTTCCTGTGTGGATGCTTTTCCTATAATAAACTGTATGTCGTCTATAAGAAGAACATCTATATTTCTGTATTTATCCCTGAATTGATTGATCTTGTCCGGATTGTTGTTACCGGTTCTGACTGCTTCGATGACTTCGTTTGTAAACTGTTCGCTTGTTACATAAAGAACATTTGCGTTAGGATCCTGATCTATTATGTAATGACCTATCGCATGCATAAGGTGAGTCTTACCGAGTCCCACACCGCCGTAAATAAACAGGGGATTGTACATTTCACCGGGATTCTCGGATACGGCTACCGCACTTGCCTGAGCAAGTCTGTTATTGCTTCCCACTACAAATGTATCAAACGTATAGTTTTGATTCAGATTTGCTTTTTCGTATTTTTCTTCCTTATTATTATCCGTTCTTTCTTTAACGGGTTCGTTTTCACTTATGAACTCTATTTCATACTGGTCCTCAAAGCTTTTACCCATCGCTTCATTAATATAAAGCTTAAAAGGAGTGTAATACTTCTTATATATATTGATGTTCTGGGCAAGTTCTTTGGGAGTCTCAAGATATACGGTCTTGTTTTTGATCTCTCCGAGCTTAAGGGGAACAATCCATGTGTTATATGCCAGATCGCTCACTTCATACTCGATCCGTATCGATTCTTTTATCTCATCCCATTTTGAACCAAGTTCGTTCATTTTATGCTTCTCCGTACCAAACGACTGAATGTGTATGATCATAAACAGCCACACTAAGATAGTTTACTACAAAATAGGCTATATTTCAAACAAATTTAGCCTATTTATCCACTAAATTTAGTATAGGGCAGTTTTTTGCCGTTTACAGGCGATTTTTAAAAATTTGGGCAAATTATGAGCTTTTTTTATCAACAAACATGTTTCACGTTTATGAACAAAACGATTACCGAAATATAAATTGATCCGGTTATATATGTTGTGGTTATCCACATTGTATTTTTTAATTATCCACTAATTATCCACAATATGTGGAAAAATTATGTATACTGACACATGCGAAAGCCTTATATTATAGGTATTTTTGCTTGACAATGATTGTTGCTTTTAATAGAATATGGATTGACGTTTTCCGACAGACATACGTTTATTTTGTATGAAAAGGAGGTGTTTGCGGTTATGAAGATGACATTTCAGCCTAAAAAAAGACAGAGAGCAAAAGTTCATGGCTTCAGAAGCAGAATGAGTACTCCCGGCGGACGCAAGGTTTTAAGGAACAGACGTGCAAAGGGTAGAAAAGTTTTATCAGCATAAACGATAAGGGCCACGAAATGTGGCCTTTTTTCTGTAGGCCGGTCGTATGATTTTTACCGAAGGATTAAAAAACAGTTCGGATTTCTCAAAAGTTTATAAAGAAGGCCGATCAAAAGCCAATCGTTATCTGGTCATGTATGTCAGGGAAAACGGATCGGAAAAGAACAGATTGGGAGTTTCGATAAGCAAAAAGGTCGGAAACTCCGTATACAGACATTATTTTAAAAGATGTGTTAAAGAAAGTTACAGACTACATGAAGAGATGTTCAATAGTGGTTTGGACATCGTAGTCTTGGCGCGAACGGGCGCAAAGGGTATTAAGTACAGAGATATTGAGAGTGCGCTTATGCACTTGATGAGAATAAATAAGGTTTGTTTGCCGTAATTGATATATAAATGAAAAGTTTTTTACTTTCAGGTATCAGATTTTATCAGAAATATATTTCAGGTTTAAAGAAAACAAAGTGTCCTTATTTCCCATCTTGTTCGGAGTATGGCTATGAGGCGATCGAAAAGTACGGCCCCGTCAAAGGGAGCCTTCTTGCCTTGTGGAGAATACTTCGTTGTAACCCGTTTTCAAAAGGCGGTTACGATCCTGTCCCTTAATTCCCCATATTTATAGGAGGAATATATTTTGTAC
>JAILRJ010000059.1:0-12328 GCA_024698285.1 Lachnospiraceae bacterium
TAAGAGAATCAAGGTTACCTTAGTAAAATCACCTATCGGAGCCATTCCGAAGCACAAAGCAACCGTTGAAGCACTCGGCCTTCACAAGCTCGGAAGCAGCAATGATCTTCCCGACAATGAGGCAGTACGCGGAATGTGCAAACAGGTTTGTCATTTGGTTAAGGTAGAAGAAGCATAAACAGATGCGAATATTCGACAGAAGGAGGTCTCATAATGGAATTATCCAATTTAAAGCCCGCTGAAGGCTCAAAACAAAGCGATAATTTTAGAAGAGGACGCGGACACGGTTCGGGTAACGGCAAGACAGCCGGCAAGGGCCACAAAGGTCAGAAGGCTCGTTCAGGTGCACCCAGAATCGGTTTTGAAGGCGGTCAGATGCCTTTATACAGAAGAATCCCGAAGAGAGGATTCAAGAACAGAAACACAAAGGAGATCATTGCCATCAATATGTCCAAGCTGGAAGTATTTGAGGATGGCGCAACCGTAACGATCGACGCTATGAAGGAAGTCGGGATCATAAAGAATCCCAAAGACGGCGTAAAGATCTTAGGATACGGTGAACTTACCAAGAAGCTGACAGTCCAGGCAAATGCGTTCTCAGCAACTGCAAAGGAAAAGATTGAAAGCCTTGGTGGAAAAGCAGAGGTGATCTAATGCTGGAGACAGTTAAAAATGCCTTCAAGATCAAAGACATAAGAAGCAAACTCATTTTCACGTTCCTTATGCTCATCGTTGTAAGGCTTGGTTGCGAACTCCCCGTTCCCGGTGTGGACAGGACATATTTTGCAAACTGGTTTGCTCAGCAGACCGGTGATGCATTCGGTTTCCTGGATGCGTTCACGGGCGGTTCGTTCTTGAAGATGTCGCTCTTTGCACTCAACATCACACCGTACATCACTTCGTCGATCATCATGCAGCTTCTTACGATCGCTATACCGAAGCTCGAAGAGATGCAGCGTGAAGGTGAAGACGGAAGAAAGAAGATCGCATCCATAACACGTTACGTGACCGTAGGTCTCGCACTTATGGAAAGTAGTGCAATGGCTATCGGATTCGGACGTCAGGGTCTTCTGGAAGAGTTCAATGCTCTGAGCGTTATCACAGTAATAACCGCACTCACCGCAGGAAGTGCATTCATCATGTGGATCGGCGAGAGGATCACCGAAAAGGGTGTCGGAAACGGAATATCCATCGTACTTACGATAAACATCATCTCGAGAATTCCCGAGGATCTTCGCTCGCTGTGGAAGCAGTTTGTAACTCCGCAGTTCGAGGCTCACAAGTACGGTGCAGGTACGATAGCACTTGCGATCATAATCGCAGTCATCATAGTTACCGTTATTCTCACGGTAATACTTAACGGAGCGGAAAGACGTATCCCCGTACAGTATGCCAAGAAGGTGCAGGGCCGCAAGATGGTCGGCGGACAGTCTTCGCACATACCGTTAAAGGTAAATACGGGCGGCGTTATCCCCATCATCTTTGCATCGAGCTTACTGCAGCTCCCCGGAGTCATCTCCTCGTTCTTCGGAAGCGGGAATGCAACCGGATGGCAGAAGTTCCTGTACTTCCTGAATTCGGGTAACTGGTTCAAGAAAGGTGCATGGCAGTATTCGTGGGGCGCTCTCTTCTATGTGGTACTTGTTGTATTCTTTGCATACTTCTATACATCGATCACATTCAATCCGATGGAAGTTGCGGAGAACATGAAGAAGTCGGGCGGATTCATTCCCGGTACACGTCCGGGTAAGCCGACCCAGGAATATCTTAACAAGGTGCTCAATTACATCGTATTCATCGGTGCAATAGGACTGATAATCGTTGCTCTCATTCCGATATTCTTCAACGGACTGTTCGGAGCAAGCGTTTCGTTCGGCGGAACAAGTCTTATCATCATCGTAGGTGTAATACTTGAGACGATGAAACAGATCGAATCCCAGATGGTTGTAAGAAATTACAAGGGTTTCTTGACGGATTAAATGCAAAAAGGAGGGGCCCGCTTGCGGGAAGATCCCTTATTGCACCGCGAGCCCGATTCTCCTTTGGAGAATTCTAATGGGCGAGCGACCTACAGCGGCCTCAGCCACTTGTTGTGACTGGGGTTCACGCTGTTTTTATGAGGACTATAATATGAAAATCATAATGCTCGGCGCACCCGGCGCCGGAAAAGGAACACAGGCAAAGCTGATAGCCGAGAAATTCGGGATCCCGCACATTTCGACCGGAGATATCTTCCGTGCGAATATCAAGGAAGGGACCGATCTCGGTAAGGAAGCAAAAGAATACATGGACAAGGGACAGCTCGTTCCCGATGAGCTGACGGTCAGGATCCTCCTTGACCGCGTGTCAAAGGATGACTGCAAGAACGGATATGTTCTGGACGGATTCCCGAGGACGATCCCTCAGGCACAGGTTCTCGATTCGGAAGTTGCCAAGATGGGCGATAAGATCGATTTCGCGATCGATGTCGATGTACCCGATGAGAACATAATCCGCAGAATGGGCGGAAGACGCGCATGTCTTAAGTGCGGCGCGACATACCATATCGAGCATGTTCCTCCGAAGAAGGAAGGAATCTGCGATACATGCGGAAGTGAACTTGTCCTCAGAGATGACGATAAGCCCGAAACGGTCAAGAACCGTCTTGAGGTATACCATAAACAGACGCAGCCCCTGATCGATCATTACAGCAGGCTCAACATCCTGCGGACGGTTGACGGGACACAGGACGTCAAAGTCGTATTCGACAATATCGTTAAGCTCCTGGAGGCATAAGATGGCTGTTACGATCAAATCCGCACGTGAGATAGATCTGATGAGACAGTCATGCAAGCTTCTTGAGGAAGTGCATGACGAGCTGGGAAAGTTCATCAAGCCCGGGATATCGACACTTGATATCGACAGATACGGAGACGAGCTTATCCGCGAACGCGGAGGCGTTCCGAACTTTCTTAACTACAACGGATATCCGGCCAGCATATGCGTATCGGTGAACGAAGAGGTCGTTCACGGTATCCCGAGAAAAGACAGGATACTTAAGAGCGGCGATATCGTAAGCCTTGATGCGGGCCTCATCTATAAAGGTTATCATTCGGATGCCGCAAGAACTTACCCGGTCGGAGAGGTCGCACCGGAAGTTTTGCAGCTTGTCGATGTAACAAAGCAGTCGTTCTTTGAAGGAATAAAGATGGCGCGTGCAGGAAATCACCTGTACGACATATCAAATGCGATAGATGCATTCATCAAGCCTTACGGCTACGGGATAGTACGTGACCTTGTCGGTCACGGGATAGGGACTTCGCTTCACGAGGATCCGCAGATCCCGAACTTTGCACAGCATCGCCGGGGACTAAAGCTGATGCCCGGAATGACGCTTGCGATCGAGCCGATGATAAACCTCGGAAGGTATGAGGTCGAGTGGCTTGACGATGATTGGACGGTTGTAGCGATAGACGGACTTCCTTCGGCACACTATGAAAACACGATCCTGATAACGGACGGTGAGCCGGAGATACTCACATTATCACATGATTAACGGCGGAGGAGATTGAATGTCAAAAGCAGATGTTATCGAGCTTGAAGGTACTGTGGTAGAAAAGCTTCCCAATGCGATGTTTCGTGTAAAACTCGAGAACGATCATGAAGTGATCGCGCATATCAGCGGGAAACTCAGGATGAATTTCATCCGCATACTGCCCGGAGACAAGGTAACTCTTGAGATGTCGCCTTACGATCTGTCGAAAGGGCGCATTATCTGGAGAGATAAATAAGCCGGATACTACATGTTGTAGGACAGAAATTTGTTGAATTTTAGCACCTTTGGTGGTAAAATATATAGCGGTCTGTTTTCAGACCGTATGGTTTGCAAAGGCAGAGATAGGAGGAAGAAAGATGAAAGTAAGATCTTCTGTAAAACCGATCTGCGACAAGTGCAAAGTCATCAAGAGAAAGGGTAAGATCAGGATAATCTGTGAAAACCCGAAGCACAAGCAGAGACAGGGCTAAAGCCCGAATGATAGATAGATTTTTGGATTGACCCACCGAAGAGCTATCTACGATTGAAACCGGCAAAAGGCCGGGCAAATCCAAGGAAACTTGGATGGATATTTAGAGATTGAGCGAGCAGAACATCTGCTACGCAGATATCCTGCATATCCCATTCAATTAGTAACGGGGCGATAAGCCCGCAGAAAAAGAAAAGAGGTAAAAAGTATGGCTCGTATTTCCGGTGTGGATTTACCAAGAGACAAGCGTGTAGAGATCGGACTTACTTATGTGTACGGTATAGGAAGACCTACAGCAACCAAGATCCTTGAAAAGGCAAAAGTTAATCCCGACACCCGTTGCCGTGACCTTACGGACGACGAAGTTAAGAAGATCAGTGATATCATTGATGCCGATTACATGGTGGAAGGTGATCTCAAGAGAGAAGTTGCTCTTAACATCAAGAGACTTCAGGAGATCGGATGTTACAGGGGTATCCGTCACAGAAAGGGACTTCCCGTTCGCGGACAGAATACCAAGAACAACGCAAGAACCCGTAAGGGTCCGAAGCGTACCGTAGCAGGAAAGAAGAAGTAAGAATTATGATTTTCCCCACAGGGGATCAGAAAGTAGGTTAGTTTAAATGGCAAAAACGACAAAGAAAGTAGTTAAGAAACGTGTCAAGAAAAACGTTGAACGTGGACAGGCACATATTCAGGCATCTTTTAACAACACGATCGTTACTCTGACCGATCCGGACGGTAACGCACTCAGTTGGGCAAGTGCCGGTGGCCTGGGATTCAGAGGTTCAAGGAAATCTACTCCTTATGCGGCACAGGTAGCGGCAGAAACAGCAACAAAGGCAGCTCTTGTTCATGGTCTTAAGTATGTTGATGTTTTTGTAAAGGGTCCCGGTTCGGGACGTGAGGCTGCGATTCGTGCGCTTCAGGCAGCAGGTCTGGAAGTTGTATCCATCAAGGATGTCACTCCGGTTCCGCATAACGGATGCCGCCCGCCCAAGCGCAGAAGAGTATAATTATTGTTCCGTAGATTATTAGGAGGAAAGATAAATGGCAGTCAACAGAGTACCTGTATTGAAAAGATGCAGATCCCTCGGTCTTGAACCGACGGTTTTAGGTTATGATAAGAAGTCAAGGAGAACCCTGACAAGATCAAACAGAAAGGTGAGCGAATACGGACTTCAGCTTCGTGAGAAGCAGAAGGCAAAGTTCATCTACGGTGTACTTGAGAAGCCTTTCCGTAACTATTACGAGAAGGCCGACAGAATGAAAGGTATGACCGGTGAGAATCTTATGATCATGCTTGAGTCAAGACTTGACAACGTTATCTTCAGACTTGCTTTTGCAAGAACAAGAAGAGAAGCGCGTCAGATCGTTGATCACAAGCAGGTAACGATAAACGGCAAGGTTGTGAACATTCCTTCATATCTTGTTAAAGCAGGCGATGTTATCGAGATCAGAGAGAGCAAGAAAGACTCTGTAAGATACAAGGAGATTCTTGAGTCAGCAGGCGGAAGGATCGTTCCCGCATGGCTCGAAGCCGACCAGGAGAATCTTAAAGGAACGGTTAAGGCGCTTCCCACACGTGAAGAGATCGACGTTCCCGTTGACGAGATGCTCATAGTCGAGTTGTATTCAAAGTAATCGGCGCGATTGTATCGATAAAGAGAGGAGAAACTTTATGTTCGATTTTGAAAAGCCCAGGATTGAGATCGTTGAGATATCCGAAGATAAGAGATACGGCAGATTTGTTGTTGAACCTCTTGAGAGAGGCTATGGAACAACACTTGGCAATTCCCTTCGCAGAATAATGCTTTCATCTCTTCCGGGTGCGGCTGTTTCACAGATCAAGATAGAAGGCGTTTTGCATGAGTTCTCATCCATCCCCGGCGTTAAAGAGGATGTGACCGAGATCATCATGAACATCAAGAACCTTGCGATCCGTAACAATTCATCTTCAAACGATCCCAAGACGGCGATCCTCGAGTTCGAAGGTGAAGGCGTTGTTACGGCAGCGGACATCCGCGTTGATCAGGATATCGAGATCCTCAATCCTGAGACAAAGATCGCAACTCTTAACGGCGGCGCTAACAGCAAACTCTACATGGAACTGACGATCACAAAGGGTCGCGGTTATGTGGGCGCCGACAAGAATAAGAACGAAGAACTGCCCATAGGTGTTATCGCTATCGACAGCATCTACACACCTATCGAGCGTGTCAATATGACGGTTCAGAATACGCGTGTAGGTCAGGTTACAGACTTTGATAAGCTTACACTTGACGTTTACACGAACGGAACACTCGGTCCCGATGAGGGCGTGAGCCTTGCTGCAAAGGTGCTTTCCGAGCATCTTGCACAGTTCATCAATCTTTCCGAGAGTGCCCGTGAAGTATCCGTTATGATCGACAAAGAGCCCGAAGGAAAAGAGAAGGCTCTTGACATGAACATCGATGAACTCGAGTTGTCGGTACGTTCTTACAATTGCCTGAAGCGTGCAGGCATCAACACGGTGGCTGAACTTATCAACAAGACACCGGATGAGATGATGAAGGTACGTAACCTGGGACGTAAGTCACTGGAAGAGGTACTGGCAAAACTGAAAGAATTAGGTCTTCAGCTGAACGAAGGAGAGGATTAAGATGGCAAAATACAGAAAGCTGGGAAAGACATCCAGCCAGAGAAAAGCATTAATGAGAAATCAGGTAACACAGCTGATCTATCATGGAAAGATAATCACAACGGAAGCCAGAGCCAAGGAGATCCGCAAGACGGCAGAGAGCCTTATCGCACTTGCCGTTAAGGAGCGCGACAACTACGAGACAGTTGAAGTTGACGCTAAGATCCCCTTAAAGGACAAGGATGGCAAGCGTGTTAAGGAAGTCGTTGACGGCAAGAAGGTTACTCAGTACGAGACCGTTAAGAAGACCGTCAAGAAGGATTCTCCTTCAAGACTTCATGCAAGAAGACAGATGCAGAAGGTCCTTTATCCCGTTGTGGAAGTTCCCGAGGCAGCTGCAGGCAGGAAGCGCAACACGAAGAACGTTGATCTTGTAGCAATGCTCTTCGAGGATATAGCTCCCAAGTATGCGAACCGTAACGGCGGTTACACAAGAATCGTCAAGGTTGGTCCCCGTAAGGGTGATGCCGCAATGGAAGTTGTTATCGAGCTTGTTTAATAAAGACTGATAATATGTTAAACTGATGGGAGTCGATTACCGGCTCCCATTTTTGAATTATGGACCTGATAAGTGCTAAAAAGCTTGTATTTGAATATGTAAGGCGCGATAAGAACGGCGAAGTTGACGGATTCATGCGCGCTATCGACGAGGTCGACCTGGATGTCAAACAGGGCGATCTTATTGCGATCCTCGGACCTAACGGTTCGGGCAAATCAACTTTTGCCAAGCACCTTAACAGTCTTCTTCACCCGACGGAAGGCGTTGTCTATGTCGACGGAAACGATACGGCGGACGCCGACAAGATCTGGGATATCAGGAAGGCCGTGGGAATGGTGTTCCAGAATCCCGAAAATCAGATGATCGGCACTATCGTCGAAGAGGATGTCGCTTTCGCGCCCGAAAACCTCGGGATCAGCCCGGAAAGCATCAAAGAGCGCGTTAAGGAATCGCTTGATACGGTTGAGATGTATTCATACAGAAAATCATCTCCTTCAAAGCTCTCCGGAGGGCAGAAACAGCGCGTTGCGATAGCGGGTGTTCTTGCGATGCACCCGAAGTGCATAGTTCTCGACGAGCCGACCGCGATGCTTGATCCGATAGGACGAAAAGAGGTAATACGCGCGATAAGGGCTCTTAACGACGTCGAGAACATAACTGTGATACTTATCACGCATAACATGGAAGAAGCCGTATATGCCGACAGGATATACGTTATGGACAGCGGAAAGATCGTGATGGACGGAACTCCGAGAGAAGTCTTTTCGCGCGTTGAGGAACTCGAGCAGCACCGTCTGAGCGTTCCTCAGGTCACCCGACTGGCTTATGAGCTGAGAAAGGCGGGGCTTAACATACCGCAGGGGATACTGACGAGAAAGGAGCTGTGCGAAGCACTATGTCGATAATAGTCAACCATCTCGATCATGTATATAATCCCGGTACGGTGTTTGAAAAGAAGGCGCTTGATAACGTTTCTTTTACGGTAGAAGACGGTGAATACATCGGACTTGTCGGTCATACCGGAAGCGGAAAATCAACTCTCATAGCGCATCTTAACGCACTTATGAAGCCAACGGCCGGCGGAGTATATTATAACGGCGTCGACATATCATCGGAAGGGTATGATCTGAAAGGTCTTCGGGGAAAGGTCGGACTCGTGTTCCAGTATCCCGAGCATCAGCTGTTCGAGGAGGATGTCTTCACGGACGTGTGCTTCGGACCAAAGAATCTCGGGCTTGAGAGAACGGAGATAGAGCTTCGGGCCTATGATGCGTTAAAAGCTGTAGGTGTTAAGGATGAGCACTTCTATGTGTCTCCGTTTGATATATCGGGCGGGGAAAAGCGTCGCGTTGCGATCGCCGGAGTACTCGCGATGAAGCCGGAGGTACTGATCCTTGATGAGCCGTGTGCGGGACTCGATCCGAGAGGCAGGGAAGAGATACTCTCGCTCGTTGACGATCTTCATAATAACCTCGGTATATCCGTCATTCTCGTGTCGCATTCGATGGATGATCTTGCGGAGCACGTGGACAGGGTACTTGTTATGGACGAAGGAAAGCTTGTTATGGACAGGCCCGTCCGGGAGGTGTTCAGACACAGGGAAGAGCTTGAATCTATCGGGCTTGCTGTACCTGAAGTTACGGCAGTGCTTTCGGATCTGAAATCATACGGGCTTCCCGTACGTGATGATCTGATAACCGTTGAGGAAGCCAAAGCAGAGATATTAAGGTTGTTCGGATTATGATAAGAGATATAACACTTGGACAATATTATCCGACAGATTCGGTGCTGCACCGCCTGGACCCGAGGGTCAAGCTGTGCGGTACGCTTATCTATATAATTTCGCTCTTTCTCTTTCAAAGTTTTACGGGATATATAGTCGCAACGGTCTTTCTCGTTTCGATGATCGTGCTGTCACACGTACCGGTCTCATTTATGATAAAAGGCCTGAAGGCGGTGTTCATACTTCTGATATTTACCGCGGTATTGAACTGCTTCCTGACTCCGGGAAGGGAACTCGTTTCATTCTGGAAATTCACGATAACGAAGGAAGGCCTGAGACTGGCTGCATTTATGGTCCTTCGTATCGTATATCTTATAATAGGATCTTCGATAATGACACTGACGACGACGCCGTCAAACCTGACGGACGGACTGGAAAAGGGTCTCGGATGGATGAAGATCCTGAAGGTTCCGGTTCATGAGATCGCAATGATGATGTCTATCGCATTGACATTCATCCCGGTGCTTCTCGAGGAGACAGATAAGATAATCAAGGCGCAGCAGGCAAGAGGTGCGGATTTTGAGAGCGGGAATCTGATCCGACGCGTACGTGCACTTGTGCCGATCCTTGTACCACTGTTTGTATCCGCATTCCGACGTGCGAATGATCTTGCGATCGCCATGGAAGCCAGATGTTACCGGGGCGGAGAAGGAAGAACAAAACTTCATCCGCTTAAGTACGCTTCTCGTGACGTGATCGCTTATATCGTTCTTCTTCTGTACCTTGCCGCGATCGCGGTTGTGGGATTTGTATTATGAAAAAACGCATAATGCTGACAGTTGCATATGACGGCACGGATTACTGCGGATGGCAGATCCAGCCTGATGTTCCGACGATAGAAGGTGTTTTGGACAGGGAACTCAGCAGACTCCTCGGGGAGGATATCCATGTGATCGGGGCATCAAGGACAGATGCCGGCGTGCATGCCGAAGGTGCGGTAGCCGTCTTTGATACAACGTCAAATATTCCGGGTGAAAAGTTTTCATATGCCCTTAATCAGAGCCTGCCTGACGATATCGTTATCAGGAAGTCGCAGGAGGTGGCATCTGATTTTCACCCAAGGAAGGTAAACTGCCGCAAGACATACAGATACAGCATATGGCACGATGAATTCGCGCTTCCGACAAACAGCAGATACACCCACTGGGTGCACTATCCGCTTGATACGGATGCGATGAAGGAAGCGGCGAAATACTTCGCCGGTGAGCACGACTTTGCCGGATTCTGCAGCGCTCAGGCGGACGTGGATTCAACGGTAAGGACGATATACAACATTGAAGTAAGAGATGGGGACGGTTCAAGATCCCCATATTGCGGAAGAATAGACATATACGTTACCGGGAACGGATTCCTGTATAACATGGTCAGGATAATCGCGGGGACGCTCATAGATGTAGGAACCGGAAAGATCAAACCTTCGGATATACCGGATATAATCGCTTCGTGTGATCGTGACCGTGCCGGGAATACGGCGCCGGCCAAGGGATTGACGCTTATTGGGTATGAATTCTGATACGGTAAATGACAATCGCATAAGCGAACTTGCCCGAAAGGTTCTGGGCCTGGCACGTGACAGCATTGTCGTAAGATATCGTTTCTTCGACAAGTCGCTTGCCTCGATAGAGCTGACCGAAGACAATGGGATAAGCACATATATAAGCGATAAAGGGCATCTGGCCTACAATCCCGCAAAGCTCATCCGCGATTACATGGAGGATGAGAACTTTCCGGCAAGGCTTCTTCTGCACGTTATATTTCACAATATCTTCATGCACTACTCGCGCAAGGATATAGCCAATGAAGAGTATTGGGATATAGCCTGCGACATAGCTGTTGAGAATGCCGTGCTGTCGATGGACGACAGCTACGGAAGGGTGACCGACACAGACGTGCAGATAACACTCGCAAAGCTCAATAAGTGGGTACCGCGACTTTCCGCCGAGTATCTCTACCGGGAGTTCATGGTAGGTGGCATATCCTCGGACTCGGCCAAGGACTATGCAAGGCTCTTCTCGCTCGATGTTCACCGCCACAAAATCGCAGAGAAAAAAGAAGAGATAACGATATCCGAGAAGGACTGGGAGCGCATCGCAAGAAGGGTCGCAGCCGAGCTTAAGTCATTCTCCAAAGACGTCAAAGGAAAGGATACGATCCTTCTGAACATTAAGGAGGCTACCCGCAAAACATACGATTATGACGATATAGTCAGCCGTTTTGCGGTTATGAGCGAGGAGATTAAGATCAATCCGGATGAGTTCGACTACATTTACTATATGTACGGACTGTCCGAATACAGGAACATGCCTCTTATAGAGCCTCTTGAATACACGGACGAGAAGAGTTTAAGAGAATTTGTTATAGCGGTTGATACTTCGGCCTCCGTAAGAGGCAAGATGCTGGAGGGATTTCTGGCAAGGACATATGATATACTGTCACGGTCCGTATCGTTTTCACAGACGATGAACGTACATATAATCCAGTGTGACAGCGACATCACAAGCGATACGGTAGTAACGGACAGATCTCAGCTTTCTGCCATAGCGGAGAACCTTAAGGTTAGAGGGTTCGGGGCAACTGATTTTCGCCCCGTGTTCGAATATGTCGGCGATATGATCGCAAGGCGTGAGTTTACGAACCTTAAAGGTCTCATTTATTTTACGGACGGATACGGAATCTATCCGGAGTCACCCCCGCAATATGACTGCATGTTTGTTTTTGACAGGGAAGATGATTTTCGCCCGCCGGTTCCGGGATGGGCAGTTGTCACGATTCTAGAATCGTGACAGGCAGAGCGCCGCTTGAGCGGGTACGGTAAATTCAAATGGTGATAATATGAACATTAAAGAAGCCAAGAACTACATAAAGGATACGATAAGTGCATATCTTAAGAAGGATGAATTCGGAGATTACAGGATATCCGTTGAAAAGCAGCGTCCGATATTCCTGATCGGGGCACCCGGTATCGGAAAGACCGCGATAATGAGCCAGATCGCATCCGAACTCGATATTGCACTTGTGAGTTATTCAATGACTCACCATACAAGACAGTCGGCTCTGGGCCTTCCTTTTATCAAGGAAAAATCATATGCCGGCAGTACAGTCAGCGTATCGGAGTACACGATGAGTGAGATCATCGCGAGTATATATGACACGATGGAAGAGTCGCAGGTTACGGAAGGAATACTGTTCCTTGACGAGATCAACTGCGTATCCGAGACACTGTATCCGTCGATGCTCCAGTTCCTTCAGTATAAGGTGTTCGGAAAGCACAGCGTTCCTAAGGGCTGGATAATAGTCACCGCCGGTAACCCTCCCGAGTTTAACAAGGCTGTCAGGGAATTTGACGTGGTGACACTTGACAG
>JAILRJ010000090.1:0-24072 GCA_024698285.1 Lachnospiraceae bacterium
TTGCATAACGGTTAACAATATCCGATCATTCAAGAGTGAACGGGTATGATTTTTGGATTTCTGATATGATTTGTAAATGATAGTTCATATAAAAGGGGAAACAGGAATGAGTAAAGAGTCTGATGCAAAGATAGAATATAATAAACTTACAGAACCCGCTAAAATCAAGGGTTCACACAATTTTCACAATTTTTGTTAGCACTCACGCTTGACGAGTGCTAACAAAAGTGGTATAACATAATCAGCTCAATGAAAACAAAGGCCTGCGGGCCTATAATAAAGGAGGAATGACTTATGTTAATGCCCAGTATTTTCGGTGAAAACTTATTTGATGACTTTTTTGATACGGTTTCCAAGCCTATCAAGGCTTTCAGAGGAACTCCGATCCCTCAGGTTATGAGGACGGATGTCAAGGAGAGCGACAAGGGCTTCACGCTCGATATCGATCTTCCCGGCTACAAGAAGGAAAACATCTCCGCTGAACTCAAGGACGGTTACCTTACAGTCAGTGCCAAGACTAACGAGGAGAACGAAGAGAAGAACGAAGACGGAACATATATCAGAAGAGAGAGATCCTTCGGCAGCTGCTCGAGAAGCTTCTACATCGGTGAAGAGATCGAAGAGTCGGAAGTCAAAGCAAAGTTTGAGGATGGCATCCTGAAGGTATTCGTACCGAAGAAGGAAGTTGAGCCTCAGGTTGAAGAGAGAAAGTATATTTCAATTGAGGGATGACACGTCCATCGGTATTTGCAAGAAACCAAAATTGGTTTATAATCAGAAGCGTCGTTTATCGGCGCTTTTGGTTTTGCAAATGAGGTGTGACCGATGATATATCATATTCCGTGGTTTGACATATATTCGTTTGTCCCCGCACTTTCGGGCGCTTTGATCGCTTTTTTTGGCACGATCATACTGATGAAGGTGTTCGCATCGAGACTTCCTCACGATCAGGGAAGAGCGTTTGCGGTTGAGGGAACACTCTCGAAAGGTAAGGTTCGCGGAGCCGGGATCGTGTTTGTTCTGGTGTTTGTCGCAACGGTGTTTCTGTATGATCATATCAGCACGGAGAAGATAATCTATCTTGTTGTCATCACGGCCTGCATGCTTTCGGGATTCTTTGATGACAAGGCAGAAAAGCCGTGGAATGAGTATCTCAAAGGAGCGCTTGATCTGCTGCTCGGTACCGCGATCGCTGCGGCATATTTGATCTGGCACGGCAATACTTTCATGATCCTGCCACCATGGGGTGTGTCGATCACGATCCCGTACGGACTTGCGGCCATTCTCATAATCGCTCTTGTTTGGATGAGCATAAATGTTACGAACTGTACCGACGGTGTGGACGGACTGTCTGCAACTCTTTCGATCATTACACTCAGTGCATTCTGGCTGCTGGCTTTTTGCATGGACGGGCCCGAGGATTCTCTGTTCATCACGTATTTTATCACAGTGCTTGTTGCATATCTGTGGTATAACGCCAACCCCAGCAGCATGTTGATGGGAGATGCGGGAAGCCGTGCGATGGGAATGATGATCGCGATCGTTGCGCTGTTATCGGGATATGTGCTTTTGTATATCCCGTTTGCCATCGTGATGATCCTTGACGGCGGACTCGGACTTATCAAAGTGGCACTTCTTCGGTTCCTCAAGATCAAGATACTTGTGAACGTAAGATGTCCTCTTCACGATCAGGCACGTAAGGTGATGGAGTGGTCGAACACACAGGTTGTATTCAGATTCGCAATTATCCAGATCATGGCGGCAATGCCGTTCGTCTGGCTGTTTTTAATGAATTAGAAAGGTTGTTATCATGACAAAAGTAGACATTATCTCGGGCTTTTTGGGAGCCGGCAAGACAACACTTATCAAGAAACTGATAAAGGATGTGTTTTCAGGACAGCAGATAGTTCTGATAGAAAACGAATTCGGTGAGATAGGTATCGACGGCGGATTTCTCAAAGATGCGGGTATCAACATAACCGAGATGAACAGCGGATGTATCTGCTGCTCGCTGGTTGGCGATTTTGCGACCGCGCTTAAAAAAGTTGTTGACGAGTATCATCCTTCGAGGATAGTAATTGAGCCTTCGGGCGTCGGCAAACTTTCCGATGTTGAGCGTGCGGTTCTGGACGTTGCTGATGAGGCCGGACTTGAGATAGCGACGACTACGGCGGTTGTGGATGCCAAGAAGGCTAAAGTATACATGAAGAACTTCGGAGAGTTCTTCAACAATCAGATAGAGACCGCGAGATGTATCGTTCTTTCTCGTACACAGGACGTTTCCGAGGAGAAGCTTGATGAGGTCGTTAAGCTTGTCAGGGGCAAAAATCACGAAGCCGCACTCATCACCACCCCCTGGGATGATATCGACGGCGGTGTGATTTTCGGCGCGATGAGCGACGCAAAAGCTCTTGAACATGAGCTTGAGCATGAGCATGAGCATCATCACGATCATGACGGAGAGTGTTGCTGCGGACATCATCATGACCACGATCATGACCATGAGCATGAACACCATCATGACCATGATCACGAACATGAACATGAACATGAGCACCACCATGACCATGAGCATCATCACCATCACCATGATCATGATGCGGATGAGGTGTTCACAAGCTGGGGTGTTGAGACTCCGAAGAAGTTTGATGAAAACGAGCTTAAAGGTATTCTGGACAGACTCGCATCCGGAGAGGAGTTCGGACAGGTTCTTCGTGCGAAGGGAATCGTTCCTTCCGCGGACGGAAAGTGGCTGCACTTTGACCTGACACCGGGCGAGACCGAGATAAGAGAGGGCAGTGCGGATTATACCGGAAGGCTCTGCGTGATAGGTTCCAAGATCGACGAGGACGCTCTTGCAAAGTTATTTGGAGTGTAAACAATGTTAGGCAGAAAATCGTTGCCCGTCTATTTGTTCACCGGATTTCTTGACGGCGGCAAGACAAGTTTTATAAGGCAGACGATGGATGAGGGTCAGTTCAGGGACGGAAGGACGACCCTTTTTGTCGTATGTGAGGAAGGCGACGAATCTATCGATATCATGCGCCTCGGTGATAACAAATTCATTCTTCGCAAGGTGGAAGATGAAGATTCGGTCAGCGAGGAACTGTTCAGGCAGTTTGATAAGGAAGTGCGTCCCGACCGTGTGATAATAGAAGAGAACGGAATGTGGGATGTCGACGAACTGATCGAAGCGTTTCCCGATCACTGGCAGATAGCGGAGATCATCACACCGATCGATTCGGGAACTTTTGAGATGTATCTGTCGAACATGAAGATGATGATGACCAATCAGTACAAGTATTCGGATCTGGTCGTTTTCAACAGGTGTCTTCCCGAGCACGACCGCGCGATGTTCAAGCGCATGGTAAGGGCCGTCAACAGGAGGGCGCAGGTGCTTTACGAGACGCCCGACGGTCAGGTTGAGGACAATGTTCCCGAAGAACTTCCCTATGACATGGATTCGCCTGTGATCGAGATCGGCGATGAGGATTACGGGATATTCTACATAGACATCTTTGAGAACCTGAGCGCTTATATCGACAAAACCGTTAAGTTCAAAGCAAAGGCTACGCATCCGAAGGAACTGAAAAACGACAAAATGCTTGCCGTTGCACGTCCCGCAATGACGTGCTGCGCGGAGGATATCGCATTTGTCGGGTTCCCGTGTGAATATGATCGTCAGTCTGAGATAAAAGAAGGTACCTGGGTGGAAGTTACGGCCAAAGTCCACGCGATGATGAACCGCAAGACGGAAGAGCCCGCGCCGGTAATGATCGCGCAGTCGCTCGTCGAAACCGATCCTCCCGAGGATGAGATCGCATATTTTATGTAGTAAGGAGGGGCCCACTTGAAAATCGCACTGCTCGGCGCCGGAGCTGTAGGCGGATACTTTATATGGGGATTTGAAAACGATGAGAGAGCCGACCGTAACATCACCGTCATTGCCGACGGAGAGCGTCGCAAGCGACTTGAATCTGACGGTGTAAAGGTTAACGGACGTGTATATCACCCTTCGGTAAAATCACCCGATGAGGCGGGAATACAGGATCTTATTATCGTGTCCGTTAAAGGTAATGCGCTTTCGGAGGCGGTCAAGCTTCTTCCGCCTATCACCGGAAAAGATACGGTCATTATGTCGATGTTAAACGGGGGAGATTCCGAAGAGGTGATCGCCGAAGCCGTCGGATCTGAGCATGTGCTTCATTCGATCATCATGATCGCATCAAGAAGAGCCGGCGGAGAGATCGTGTTTGATACGACATACAACACAACGGTGTACTACGGTGCGGTGGATATTCCCGATGCCGAAAAGAAACTGCAGGTCGTTGCCGACGCATTTTCGGGGACACAGATGAACGTGGTACCCAGCAAAGATATAATGCTCGACATATGGACCAAATATGCCAAGAACATATGTAACAACCTGCCGCAGGCAATAATAGGGGTTCCGGCGGCGCTTTATACAAGGAGCGAACACGGGTTGTTCATAGCCCGGAAACTCTGGACGGAGGTCCGGACACTTGCAAAGCTTCGCGGCATAGATCTTCCCGAAAAAGCCGGTATATATGAGTGCGCGGAATCTTCGCGCTATTCTACGCTTCAGGATATAGATGCCGGCCGCCGCACGGAGGTCGACAGCCTGTGCGGATATCTTATTTCGATGGCACGGGAGAATGATATCAGTGTACCTTATATCGAGTATACATATCACGCGATAAAAGCCATTGAGGAGAAGAATGAAGGAGTATTCGATTGTTGACGAATACAGAACGCTATGGTAGAATTCGGAGTGTCGTGCGTAAGTGTGTGTAGCTCAGCTGGATAGAGCGTCTGGCTACGGACCAGAAGGTCGGGGGTTCGAATCCTCTCACACACGGTACTTCAAAGAGGGTCGGGACAACAGTCCCGTCCTTTCTTTTTCTGATATAATGTACCTAAAAGATTAAAGCGAAACCAAGGAGGATGACGGTAATGACTGATCTGATAGTATACTATTCACTTGAAGGAAACACGGAATACGTTGCGCAAAAGCTCAAGGAAAAAACGGATGCCCATATCCGGAAGCTTGTGCCGATCAAACCGTACAGCGATAAAGGATTTTTGAAGTTCTTCTGGGGCGGCAAGAGTGCCATCATGGCAGAGAAACCCGATCTGGAGGACTATAACGTTGACTTTTCACGCTTTGACAGGATAATATTCGGATTCCCCGTATGGGCATCGAATTTCACACCGCCGCTTCGTACATTCATAGAGGAAAACAGGGAAGGACTTAAAGGAAAGAGATTTGCCGCATTTGCATGTCAGAGCGGATCGGGAGCCGAGAAAGCTCTTGCGAAGCTTGAGAAGTGCATAGGTGAAACGGCATTCGAACAAACTGCGATCTTTATAGATCCGAAAGCCAAGCCTTCGGAAGAGAAGGATCTTCAGATAGACGCATTTGCAAAAGCGTTGATGGAGGAAGCTTAACAGGTAATTCGCTTATTCCGGAGACCAGTTGTCCTGAAGGTCTTCGATGACAACGTTCTCATCGACTTTGACCGCGACCTGGTATTCGTCTTCGTACACGATCTCTCCGGGGAAGTTTGTGTAGACTATATAATACGCATGTTCGTATTTTTCAAGTAGCCAGAGAAGCGGATTGATCATCTTCATCATCATTTCGCTGTTCTCTGTCTTGAAATAGCATATGACCTTTTCCTGGCGCTTGCACTGGGGAGGCCACGGCAATTCCACGGCAAACCACGAGTCGATCTCTTTGAACAGATCGACGTCTTCGTCTTCCATGACACCGTTCGTTACCATCTGATTCAGCATGCTGAATATGCCCTTGCCTGTTCGTGTATTGATCGCGAGCTCTTTTCCCTGAATCCTGCAATATTTGAACTTGACTGCCATTTGCTCACCTCGTGCTATAACATAGATGCATAAATATATGTCTTTGCGTCGATCAATCTGTCGGGGGTCATTCGTACTTTAATGAATGCAGTATAGCCTCCGAAACGTACCGATACGCCTCCCGCCGACAATCGTTTTATAAATGCGCATCCGGGCAGCTTGCGCCACCTGTCGTCGCATAGACCCGCATCCTCAAGTGCCCCCATCAGCGATACAACATTTTCGTTCTCTTCCAGGAAGGCCAGGTGTGAGTGATTTCCGACCGGAGCAACAAACCGAAGGCTTACGCCCAATGTCGGCTCTGCCATCCCATCGGGACCGACGTTAAACTGAAATTCGATCTGGACCGGCTGATCGGACATGGTTCTGACGAATTCCAACATTTCATCGCTTATCGCAAAACCGCATTGTCCAAGATCTCTTCTTAACAGAGCGGGGTCTTTGGAATAAGCAACCTGCAATTGCTGATCCGGTATGCATTCCACCCTCAGGTTCAGATCGCTGCGTCCCGGAAAAGTTCCGAGATAACATGCAAACCATCCGTCCGGCAGGTTATCTGCAAAGGCCTTATATGCGTTTCTTGCGGGAATGTTTCCCGCCTCTTCGAGAAAATCACATCCGACCGAAGGATCGCTTCCGCTTACAAGAAGCTGTGCCGCCGGATTGTAATAATCCCCTTTTGAGATATCAAAGCTCATGGCAAGCTGCCTGACTCCGTCACGCTTGGCAAACCACTCAAACAACTTCGGGTAAAAAATCCCTTCGGGAATCTTTGAGTCGGGCGAGAGGGCGCTTTTTTTCGTCAGTACATGAAGATCGTACCAGGGATCGCCGGAAAGCGGCAACTCAAACCAGAGTATGGGGAATTCATCTCCGGCAAAACCGTTTGCGAAAAGCTCCCTGTCGATATCAAGACGTTTCCCGAACAGTTCATCGCGACCGTCGACGCTTAAGGCGGAATAGATCAGATCGAATATCAGTTGTGATACTACATCTTTCATGATCATGATTATATCAGAAAAATGTGATTTTTTCTTGATTCAACTTCGGTTAAATTGCTATAATGCAAGTAATTCTTAAGTTGTTGTATTGCCCGATAAAGGAGTAGAAAAATGAGTTTTGAATTATGGCTTTTCACGATCAAACGGCTTGCGCAGACAATGGATGCAGCCAAGCTCATATTTGACGGTTTGTCACCGGATGCGCAGGAAGAACTTCGCAGGGAATACAATGAATATATGGGGATAAAGGATACCGGATCCGCGCGGGTTCTTATTCTTAACGGAAGCCCCAAAGCGGAAGGCAATACCGCTATCGCGATCAAAGAGTTTGCTAAGGTTTTGGATGCCGAAGGCTTTGACAGCGAAACGATCCAGCTGGGCAGTAAAGATGTCAGGGGCTGCGTCTCATGCGGAGCATGCGGCAAAGCGGGCAAGTGTGCGTTTGATGATATCGTAAACGAACTTGCACCCAAGTTTGAAGCGGCTGACGGACTTGTTGTTGCTTCTCCCGTTTATTATGCATCGGCAAACGCAACGCTTATCGCATGTCTTGACAGACTGTTCTACAGCACTCATTTCGACAAGACGATGAAGGTCGGAGCAAGTATTGTTGTGGCGCGCCGCGGAGGCTGCTCGGCGACTTTTGACGAACTGAACAAGTACTTCACGATCAGCGGGATGCCCGTTGCACCGAGCCAGTATTGGAACAGCGTTCACGGAAACGCTCCCGGAGAGGCTTCGATGGATGCCGAAGGTCTTCAGATCATGAGGACGCTTGCAAGGAATATGGCTTTTATGATGAAGAGTATCGCTCTCGGGAAGGAGAAATACGGTCTTCCCGAAAAAGAAGAGCATCTTTGGACCAACTTTATATCTTCAAAATAAGGCTGTCGGAAGAAGCCGCAAAGTGGACGATCTGACAGTAAGAAAATTTGTTAAAAAAATTGTTGACAAGAAAAACACTTTAGTGTAATAATCAATTAAACCGTTGAAGGAGAGTGAGTAACTTCCGACAACCTCATTCTGAGAGAGCCGCCGACGGTGAGATGGCGGCAATGAGACCGGAAGCGAATGGACTCCTGAGGGCGAGCAGAACTAACAGTATGTGAGCCGGAGAAGATCCTCCGTTATCAAAGATCCGCGTATGATAGTACGCATGAGTGGGTACGCAAGTACCAAGCCGGGTGGCACCGCAGGATCATTCCTGTCCCAGCAGATTGTTGGGGCAGTTTTTTTATGCTCCAAACAGTCCGTAACAAAAGTCAGCTGCAGAAAGGAGCAACAAAATGAGTGAAAATGCAAAAATCCCTTACAAGATCTACCTTGAAGAGAATGAGATGCCTACAAAATGGTACAACGTGCGTTCCGACATGAAGAACAAGCCGGCACCTCTCATTAACCCCGGCGCACATGAACCGATGGGCTTCGATGACCTTCGTCCCGTTTTCTGTGATGAGCTCATCAAACAGGAACTAGACAATGACACGGCGTACTACGACATCCCGCAGGAGATCCTGGACTTCTACAAGATGTACCGTCCGTCTCCGCTCGTTCGTGCATACTGTCTTGAGAAGGCACTTGATACTCCCGCAAAGATCTACTACAAGTTCGAAGGAAACAATACGAGCGGAAGCCACAAGCTCAACTCGGCGATAGCGCAGGCATATTACGCAAAGAAACAGGGGCTTAAAGGACTCACAACGGAAACAGGTGCAGGCCAGTGGGGCACAGCTCTTTCAATGGCTTGTGCATATCTCGGACTTGACCTTAAGGTGTTCATGGTCAAGGTATCATATGAGCAGAAGCCGTTCAGACGCGAAGTCATGAGAACATACGGTGCGAGCGTTACACCTTCTCCCTCGATGGAAACTCAGATCGGGAAAAAGATCAATGCAGATCATCCGGGCACAACAGGAAGTCTTGGCTGTGCGATCTCAGAGGCAGTTGAAGTCGCAACGACAAACGAAGGCTACAGATATGTTCTCGGAAGCGTTCTTAACCAGGTGCTGCTCCATCAGAGCGTTATCGGTCTCGAGACGAAGGCTGCACTTGATAAGTACGGTATCGTTCCCGATATGATCATAGGCTGCGCAGGCGGCGGATCGAACCTCGGCGGACTCATCGCTCCGTTCATGGGCGAAAAGCTCCGCGGCGAGAAGGACTACAGGATCATCGCCGTTGAACCGGCAAGCTGCCCGAGCTTTACGAGAGGAAAGTACGCATATGATTTTTGCGATACGGGTATGGTATGTCCGCTCGCAAAGATGTACACACTCGGAAGCGACTTCATCCCTTCGGCAAACCATGCAGGCGGACTCCGCTATCACGGCATGAGCCCTATCCTGTCACAGCTGTATGCCGACGGATATATGGAAGCAAGAAGTGTTGAGCAGACAAGCGTGTTCGAAGCAGCCACAAAGTTCGCAAGAACAGAGGGCATACTTCCCGCACCTGAGAGTAGCCACGCTATCAGGGTTGCGATCGATGAAGCATTAAAGTGCAAGGAAACCGGCGAAGAAAAGACGATCGTCTTCGGACTGACCGGAACAGGTTACTTCGATCTCGTCGCATACCAGAAATACAATGACGGTGAGATGTCGGATTACATCCCTACCGACGAAGACCTCGCAAAGAGCCTTGAGAATCTTCCCAAGGTATGAAGAATATAAAGCGCTAATTCTTTCTGACATTCCTCCATGTCAGCAACATCCGGCTCGCATGAACGACTGTAAAGTATCTGTTCATACGGTCCGATGAATCGAAGAAGGTGGTCCGGGATCTTTTCCCGGGCCCTTTTTTCATATTCGCGAAGAGTTTCGTACGGCATTTTTTTAAGACCCATGATGCCAAGCAGCTTCATGTTCCGATCGCAGACCGTACGTATCTTGTCCGCATCATCCATATGTCTATATGCATGCAGTCTGTACATGATATCAGCCAGTGCGAATATCAGAAGGAACGCAATGACCGACAGTATGAGATAACCAATCCAGCCGTAATCTCTGTCTTTTGTCAGCGGTGTCTCCTGTGACAGTTCATCATTTTCATTCCCGTGATCTTTATTGTATAAGGTATGGTATGACGATCCGTGATCCGCAGTCTGTCCGACAGATGTTGCATCCCATCCTGCATCCTGACGATATCCGGGAGTCGGTTCAAACACAACCCATCCGACACCGTCAATATACGCTTCCGGCCATGCATGTGCTCTGTCAGACATTACGATAAAATCATTCACCGAAGCGAGCGTGCTGTAGCCCTGTACGTATCTTGCCGGGATGCCCTGATATCTCGCAAGCAGCACAAATGCGGTCGCAAAATACGAGCAGTATCCTTCCTGCTTTTCAAACAGAAGATAGTCTATGTAATCGGCTGCAGACTGTACGCTGTCCGGAAGATCTCCGGGGGAAGTTGTATATCCGTAAGAAGAAAGTGCTTTCTCGATACGCAAAAGCTTCTCATAGTCAGATCCCGCTCCGTCAAGAAGGTCTTCTGCATACTTCTCTGCTGCCTCAGACAGTTCGACCGGCTGAAGATAATGTTCATATACTTCTTTCAGGTATGTTTCGTAGCCTTCATATGTACACTCGCTCTTTACGATACCGGCCAGCTCTTTTGTTGCCGTATCAAACGATTCTCTGTCTATCGGTTTTTCTTCATCAAGGATGATCTTCATCCGGTCATCACTTATGTTCATCCTGCTGTAATTGACAAAGTAATCCGATTTCCTTCCGCGGGGAAGCTTTAAGTCTCCTCCCGAAAGTGTCATATCCTCTGTGGTGCCCGCTGCCTTGAACGGAACAAATGCATACTTTGTCCTTACACCCTCATAGCGCACACGCATCCTGACATTCTTTATAAGTTCGCTCTTCTCATCCGGATAATGCTGCATTACCGCGGCTGTACTCTCGATCAGATCATAGGCCTTATAGTCTGTTTCTGATGTATCCATCTTCTCCCATTTGCGTCCCGAAAATGTATCAAATGATTTTCCTGCAAGGTAGACTCTGTGATCATTCGGCGATGATGACTCTATGGCAAGCGCTCTGTACGGGTTCTCCCTTAAGACTCCGCCTATCGATGCTTTCTCCGAGAATCCGATGCTGTCGCCACCGTCCCATCCTTCCTCTGGAGAAAATGTTTCTATCACCGCCGCAAGCCCGTCACGACATGCTTCGGCAATGTTCCTCACAAACCCCCAGTCAAACGGACGGTTCGGGATCTTTGTCATCATGACCGGGATCAATGCCGCGATAAAAACGGGAAGAATGTACGCGATATACCTCTTTTCGTCCGCATCCTTCTCCTTCTTCCATCTCGACTGAACAAGCTCCGCTACAGCGATCAGCGCCATGAACACGATGCAGACAAATACTCCCTTGTCCGTTCTGTGCT
The DNA here is from genome assembly GCA_024698285.1 of Lachnospiraceae bacterium. Lineage (GTDB taxonomy): Bacteria > Bacillota > Clostridia > Lachnospirales > Lachnospiraceae > UBA2868. Next base: position 11,295 of record JAILRJ010000090.1, read on the forward strand.
TTGTGAACATCTGCACAAGCATAACGATCATGCCGATCGCGGGTAACGCAGCCTTGAGCCTTACATCAATACTTACGGCGGTATATACGACAAAACAGATAAGGCATACTATGGCCACATTTGCGGTCCAAATGTTCTCATACAGAAAATCCCTGCCGCCGATAAGCACAGAAGCTGCAGCACATATAATGAAAACACCCGCAGATACCGCCCTGCCTCTTGCCTTAAGATGAAAAAACAGAGTAAAGACAGTTCCCGCAGTAACCGCCAAAAGATACAGCCACACTTTTCGGTCCGGGTCATCCTGCGCACACATAAGTGTTACCGCAACGCACATCGGGAGTACATATATAAGATCATAAATAAATGCTATCATGTCTTATCCTCCGCAACATACAGACATACCGACAGGCCACGCTTTGTAAGTTCTTCTTCGAGAAGTTCGGAAACTTCATCCCTTTGCTGCATGATGAGGAAAACATCCTTGCAGTCCGAGAGTGTTTCAGACCGCAAAATGTCGTTACACATCCTTACACGGTCCGTATCCGACTCAAAATCAAACGTGCATATCTGCTCATAGAAAGCTTCGAACCCGGCCATGTCCGAGATCTGCGAGGTGTAGCTCCCACAATGGACAAAAGCCCTTATATTCCTGCTGCAATGGTAGAGCACGAGACTGATAAGAGACTCGAGCATATTGCTCTCTACCGGGATATACTCTTTCGGCTCGCGGCTCTGTCTCGAAGGATCCATTATGATCGCCACACCCGAACGCTCCTGTCCGATACGCCCTCTTACCATAAGCTTACCGGACGCTGCGGTCGCTCTCTGATGTATCATCCTTCTGTCATCTCCGGGGACATACTCACGGACAAGCACATCTGGTTCTGTATCATCGCTCCTGCTATCTCTTGAAGCCGTTATGATCTCGGCTGACGACCCTATATCAGACAGACTGACGATACCGGGCCGAACCCTTACACGCAGAGGCTCCTTATTATCGTACGCTATACTGAACATCCTGAGTGGATCCGTAACTACTATCTTCCTGATCCCGACCTCATATTCTCCGCGATACCTGCATACGATCTCAGTCTGCTTTTTTATGCCGGAACGCGGAAGAAGCTCATATTCGGTCGCATCATCAAGACCTGTGATCGTCGACCAGTCCGAATAGAACACAACCCTTATCCCCGCAAATCCTATCAGGCTCTCGTTCTGGAGCGTGAAATAAAAATCAGATCTTTGTCCTGCGACAAGATCTCTTCCGTCAAGCTTCTGATATATCCTGAATCGGAGAATGACAAAGAAAATGTACAGAAGTGAAATGACCGGTATGACCGCCAGCACGAGAACAAGCCCGTAACTGACGACCCCGCCGTAGAATGACATAAGGATGATCGATATGATAAATGATACCAGCCATATGATCCGGTTTTTCTTCATTATCGGATCACTCCATCGGAACGTGAACGGCAAGCATCAGCCTTGTGATGATCTTATCCGTATCCTCTTTACGGATCCTTGCCTCTGAAGTAAGCTCCAATCTGTGATGCAAAACATTTACCGTTACCGCCTTGACGTCATCAGGGATACAGTGATCCCTTTCGGACAGTAGTGCTCTGGCACGCGAAGCATCTATCAGTGCGAGCAACGCTCTCGGACTTGCACCTGTGACAAAGCTTGCCTCGCGGCGTGTTGATGCGACTATCTCCTGTGCATATCCGAGTATCCCATCACTTACATATATCTCCTGCGCTCTTTTACGCAGTCCGATGATATCCTCTGCGCAGCAGACAGACTTGATATCCTCAACGGTCTTTTGCTTCAGATGCCCTTTGGCCATCCTTATCTCATCCTCCGTATCCGGATATCCTATCGACAGACGCATCATGAACCTGTCCTTTGATGCTTCGGGAAGCGGATATGTTCCAAGGAACTCCACGGGATTCTGTGTTGCTATCACCATAAAAGGTTGCGGCAGATCATACGATACGCCGTCCACGGTGACCCTGCCCTCGGCCATAGCCTCCAGAAGTGCCGCCTGTGTCTTCGGAGAAGTACGGTTGATCTCATCGGCAAGTATCAGGCGATGCATTATGATACCTTCCCTATATTCAAAATCACCCGTTTTCATGTTGTAGACTGAAAGTCCTGTGATATCGGACGGGAGTGTATCCGGAGTGAACTGTATCCTTGCAAAGCTGCAATCAATGAGACGTGAGAGTGTGCGTGCAAGGGTAGTCTTACCGACTCCGGGAACATCCTCAAGAAGAACATGCCCGCCTGCGATAAGACAGGTCAGTACATCCTCGACCACACCTTCTTTTCCGACAAAGTATTCGTTTATCTTTTCTCTGAGTTTACTGATCATTGTATGCTTATGTCCTCTCCCATTTTTTATACGGACATTTCCCCGATACGGATGCGCTGCGCAGTTCCACATAACATCCGCACGCATTGCATGTTCCGTCACTTAAGTAGTCACAGGATGTGCATATACTAAGCCTTCTGTCGTATTCCTTATCTCCGACTCTCTCATCTGCGGGAAGCCTGTCTATCGCGGCCCTTACATCCGCAAGGAGCTTCTCGTTGTCGAGCTGTGCAAGAAGGCACTTTTTGCATGGACGCCTTTCTTCCATTTATCCGATACGCAGCTGTACTACCGAGTTCTTCGGAAGTGTGAACGAAAGCGTCCTGCCATCGCTCCTGTACTCCCTGAACTCTTTTTCAGTTATCTTTTCAGGCTCATCAAATGTATTGTGATCGTCCGGCGCACCCGTAAGTATCGAAGCAGTTACCGATGAAATCTTGGTATCCGTAAGCACAAGTTCGATATCTGCATTATCATCTACTGACAGATTACCGACCGTTACATTTATCTTCCCATCTGATGAGACTGATACCGACTCCGATATCTGCGGTACCTTTTCCGTTGTACCGGTCTCTTTGTTACCCTCGATATAGCTTGCCACAAGGTCTGCATCCTGATGATCCCTGTACATATGGAATATATGATATGTAGGTGTCTTGATCATCTTCGGTCCCTCGGTAAGGATGACGGACTGAAGGACGTTGACCATCTGCGCGATGCACGCAAGCTTAACACGGTCACACCTCTTGTTGAAGATGTTGAGGTTGATACATGCAACGAGCGCATCCCTCATTGTGTTCTGCTGATATAAGAATCCCGGATTCGTACCCGGCTCTACATCAAACCAGTTGCCCCACTCATCGACCGACATGCCGATCTTCTTATCGGGATCATACTGATCGAGAATAGCAAGATGTTTTCCAAGAAGGTCATCTATACGAAGGGCCCTCTTCATTGTCGTATACCACTCGTCCTTCGTAAAATCAGTCGCACTTCCCTTATGCTCCCACGTTCCCGTAACGGTGTAATAGTGGAGCGACAGTTCGTCCATATATCCGTGGAACTCCGGCTTATGCGGGCTTGCAAAGCACGTATCAAGCACCTTACGCGTCCAGTTGACATCTTCCGTATCCGGGCCTCCGCAGATCTTTTTGATCGGTGCGCTGTTATCATAGTGCCTGACATATGTCTGATAGCGTCTGTAGAGATTTGCATAGTACTCGGGAGTCATATTGCCGCCGCATCCCCAGTTCTCATTTCCTACTCCGAAATAATCTATCTTCCAGGGCTTCTCGCGGCCGTTCTTTCTTCGAAGGTCAGCCATGGGAGAGACTCCGTCAAAAGTCATATACTCGACCCATTCGCTCATCTCCTGAACCGTACCGCTCCCGACGTTCCCGTTGACGTATGTCTTGCAGCCAAGCTGTTCGCACAGCTCAAAGAACTCATGTGTCCCGAAGCTGTTATCTTCAACAACACCACCCCAGTGAGTGTTGATCATTTTCTTGCGCTCGCTCTTGGGACCTATACCGTCCTTCCAGTGATACTCGTCCGCAAAGCATCCTCCCGGCCAGCGAAGGAGAGGGATACGCATTTCCTTTAATGCCTCGACGACATCCTTACGCATGCCGTTTACATTCGGGATATCCGAATCCTCACCGACATAAAGGCCTTCATATATGCATCTGCCAAGATGCTCCGAAAAATGCCCGTAGATCTCGGGATTAATGTGACCTTTTTTCTCTTTTTCATTTATGTATATCTTCGCCATAAAGCCTCCTTATACATGCAAACATGCGTATCATAATCATTTTAATTGGGATAAATGCCATAATCAAGGGATTTTTATCAGAGCATAAGCAAGCCAAGCGTGTCCTCTCCTGCGGCCTCTTTGATAAGATATGATGCGGCAAAGACGTCTTTGGCCTTAACCGACTCTGCCATGGCCAGAAGCGTGTTGCGGTCGGGCTTTGTGATATCAAGATATATACGAAGATATGATATTGTCTCTTCCTGCTCTTCAAAGATCGAATAGAATGAAGATCCGGATCCGCACCCGAACATATTGTTCCTTATGTGATCCGTGATGACAGCTCTTGTCGTATCTTCCAGGAATCTGTCATGGGAAAGGCGGAAATACCCGAGACTGCACTTTCTGAACTCTTCCTTTTGCACAAAATCACCCGTCTCGCCCGGCATCTCCCCGTCAACCGAACCTATTCCGTCGTATGAGATATCCTCCTCACCGCAAAGAGCCGCGTTTACCCTGACCTTCTCATCATCGCTCTTTAATGTCTCCACAAGACATATGTCCCACTTTGCGTACCAGCTCTTTTTCCCGGCATCATCGCCACGGAGCAGGTGATCATACGGAAGCTGATCGGCACACAATGCCATATAGCTTGCAGTGACCTCATCATGATCGGAAAACGATATCTCCTTAAGCCTCTCACAGCCCTTAAACACATCCTTTCCGAACAGACCCGGACGATGGGGGCCAAGGAACTTCACGGACAAAAGATTGGCGCACTTTGCGAACGCCCAGTCTCCGATGTGTTCGATCGTATCCGGGACTATCACATATCTTACGGTTTTTTCCGACCAAAATGCCTTATCCTCTATCACGCTAAGTCCCGTCTTTCCAAGATCGAGGACTCCATCAACTATTTCATATCCGTTCACGTTCATGACAGTTCCTGAAGCTTTTCTATCTCTTTGCGAAGGTTCGCCGATCTGTCTCCCACCTTGAGCACGCTGTTATATTTTGCATACGATTCTGACGGATGATCAGCCAGAAATCTTGCGGTATCCTCTCCGAGAGTAAGCTGTGTGACAAGGACGAGCATCTCATTGCTGTCTGCACCGAACACTCGCTCCATCCCCGCAAACAGATTATCCATCCTTACAAGGACATTGCCCGCATCAGCCATAAGAGCTTTCACTCTTTCGTTATAGATGTCTTTAATGTCCTCTCCCTTTTCCATCCGCTGCTTTGCTTCCTTCAGGAACCGGAGAACCCTCTTGTTGCGTGTCCGCTCCACACCCGAAAGAGAACCTGCTCTTGACCTTTGTGCGATAACGGTACGGACCGCTTCAGCCAGAGCGTCAAGCTTTGCAAACGCCTCATCCCCGTTGGCCTTTGAGACAGAACTTATACCCGGGCGCAGCTGCGTCAATACACTCTGCGCATCGAGTATGTCTCTCATCTCACTCTTTATCGTATCAAACAGCAGTCCCGTAAGTGCCAGCCTCTCATCGACAGGTGCGGCGGCTGCGGCCTTTGCGGTCTCATCCGAAAGCGTTCCGGCAAACACCGCCTCCACGTCATACTGCTTCTTATATTTGTTGTACAGGTCGTAATATGCGGCAAAATCCCTTACCGTCGAGTCATCGGTGATGTACTGGCCTATAAGGCTCTCGTTAACGGTCTTGCCGTCCTCCTCGTACAATCCGATCATATCCGACAGATCTTCCCATCCTCTTGCCGTTACATAGTTCTTGCCGTATGCCGTTGTCTCAACCTTGTAGAAGCATTCTTTGTTGCTCTCAAGGAATCCCGTTACCGCCCCGTGAATGCCTCTTGACAGCGCATATGACCTCCATGCGGGATAATCGGCCTCAACGGTTATGACTTTCAGTCTGTCAAGCGTAACAACATCAAACTGACGCACAGCACGGTTGTACTCGGGAGGATTTCCGGCTGTTACTATCACCCATCCTGGCGGGACCGTATGCTTTCCGAACACCTTGTATTGAAGGAACTGAAGCATTGAAGGATATAGGGTTTCCGACACACAGTTTATCTCATCAAGGAACAGTATCCCTTCCTTTATGCCCGATTCCTCCATCGTATCGTAAACGCTCGCGATGATCTCACTCATCGTGTATTCGCTGACACTTACGGTTTCATCCCCGTACTTTTTCTCCTTAATGAACGGAAGGCCCAGTGCCGACTGCCTCGTATGATGCGTCATCGAATAGCTTACAAGGGCGATGTCAAGCTCGCCCGCGATCTGACTCATTATCGCAGTCTTACCTATACCGGGAGATCCTATAAGAAATACCGGGCGCTGCTTTTCAACGGGTATCCTGTAATCACCGAACTCATCCTTTTTAAGATAAGCGCTTACGGTATCCTTAATGTAGTTCTTGGCTTCTTTGATGTTCATGTAACCTTCCTCCGGATCAGGATCTTTGCGCTATATTATCGCCTAAGATCGCCGTGATCGACCATGACGGTGCCGGCGGTCTGTACTCATCCGCATTCTCGAAAACAAACATACAGTCATAACCCGGCGGCTCTTCGGGATAGATCCCGTATCCGTCCGTGAAATAGATGAGCCCCTTAAGATCAGTGAACTCCTTCTTTGCGATCATTTCATCGACATAGGTGAACACCGGGCGAAAATCAGTCGCTCCGAATCCTCTTATCCGTATATCTTCTGCCATGCCGGACAGTTGTGTTCTGTCCTTTATAGTCACATCATCCGTGACTTCACTGTCACACTGGATCACATGCACGTTCATCGATCCCGCGAAAGAATCCGACTCCATTAGAAGATCATATGTCCTCTCAAGAAATCCCTGTACGGTCTTTCCCCTTACGGATGCGGACGTATCGATCGCTATCACAAAATCCTTGATCTTCTTTTCTTCCGTGTATTCAAGCGGCTCTATGAGCGGCATATCGCCGTACATTGACAGTCCGTATGTATAGTATACATTGTCAAACTCATCGGGGCTTTCTTTTATCTCTTCAGACCACAGCGCAAACCTTCGTACGATGTCATCATAATCGAACGTTTTACGCCCTGCTTCCTTAAGGTTTACGAGTATCGTATCTGCGCCTTTAATATCTTTTGAGAACGAGCGTAATTCCGCAGCCACCCTTCGTGAGATCTTTTCCCAGTCCTCGGCGGATATCGTTATCTCATCCCTGCCCTCATCAGTCTTGTCATGGTGGATGTCCATCGAAAACAGCCCGGCATACTCTGCTGCCGAATCATCCGATATCCCGCCGACCATAAACTCCCTGTAAAGATGCTCAGCCGTAAGCTTTGGTACCCATTTTGCAAGCTTAGAGAGTATGATCTGCTCATCGGTATCTCTCAGTCTCGAAAACCCTGCGTCGAGCGAAAGCGCCGCATTCTCAACCGCGATATCACATGCGATGTCCCAATACTCCCTGTTTGCAACGTCCTTACGGGCATGATGCATGAAAATGACGTGAAATATCACGTGGAGAAGAAGCCTTACGGCAAATCCCTCATCATCCATGTAATCCGCAAGGAGCTTTGCAGGGTTATACGTAAGCTTCCCGGCGCCGCTTACATACCCTTTGACGGTCTCATCCTCCTCAAGCGTTATCGTCGCAAGAGCTCTGTCAAAGAACCTGTAGCGCACAACTATGCTGTCCCTAGCAAGTGCCAGGACCTTCTGTGCATATTCGGATACCCGTGGATCCTTGGGAATGTTGCTGTTGCTTAATTGAGTCATCGGGATCCGTCCTTACCGATACCGCGAAAAGTGTATCCCATAAGTGTAAGACCCTTGGCCGGAGCAGTGTTCCCGGCACGCGTACGGTCACATGAAGCGATAATGTCCGGTATGTCGACTCCTGCGATCTTGCCGCATCCCACATCAATGAGCGTCCCCGCCATGATCCTGACCATGTTGTACAAAAATCCGTTACCGGTCACGTATATATCGATCCTTCCGTAGTAAGACCTTCCGTCTTCCTTTGGCACAGGTGATGTGTTTTCGCATATGATCTTCATCTCATATATCGTTCTTACTGTCGATGCCACATCAGCTGCGGCACTGCAGAATCCTGCAAAATCATGCGTGCCGGCAAAATGCTGCGCAGCTTCCTCCATGGATCTTACATCGATCGGATAATGAAGATGGTAAGTGTATCTGTCGATCAGCGGGTCAGGGAATGTGTCATGCCATATGCTGTATCGATAAGTCTTGCGACAATCCGTTTTTCTCGGATGAAAATCGGACGGTACCTCTTCGGATCTTCTGACAACGATATCCTTCGGAAGGCTTTGGTTGATCGCGTAAGAAAACTTCTCTCCCGGTATGCCCGAGTCCGTGTCAAATACCGCTATGGCACCCTCGGCATGCACACCCGCATCCGTTCTTGACGCGCCGATGACTCTTATCTCTTCTCCGAGGAGCCTTGACAGTTCAGTGTCCAGTATGCCTTCTATCGTCGGAGCATCAGGCTGTATCTGCCATCCGTTATAGTCCGTACCGTCATATGCGATTGTCAGCATTATCCTTCTTTTCATACGCGAGTTCAGAACAGTATACCGACGACCACGATCGCGGCAAGGTATAAGACCAAAACAAGATATGCTATCACGTCGCGCTTCCCGTATCTGAGCGAATGAAGCTTCGTGCGTCCGTCCCCTCCCCGGTAGCACCGCGACTCCATTGCAAGCGCAAGATCGTTAGCCCTGCGGAATGCCGACACGAACAACGGAACAAGTATAGGAACAAGGGCGCGTACACGACGGAAGATATTTCCGCTGTCAAAATCCGCACACCTTGCCTGCTGCGCCTTGATGATCCTGTCTGTCTCCTCGAGGAGCACCGGGATGAACGTGAGCGCGATCGACATCATCATCGCTATCTCATGTACCGGAACATGCAACGCTTTCATCCATGACAATCCCTTCTCCAGTCCGTCAGTCAGTTCCGAAGGTGTTGTGGTAAGCGTCATAACGGATGATCCGACGATCAGGTAGATGAGCCGCAGGACAAGGAATCCCGCCATCTTAAGACCTTCTATCGTTATCGTGATCTTCCAGAACGATACAAGTTCACGGCCCGGTGTCAGGAACATGTTAAGTATCCCGGTAAACAGCAGCAATATGAACACCGCTTTAAGACCGCGGAACATAAACCCGACCGGAACACGCGACAGGATTATCACTGTGATAAGGAAGGCCGTTGCAACTATATATCCCGTAAAGCTTTGGAACAGGAACAATGAAATGACATAGATGAGCGTTCCGGCAAGCTTGACACGCGGGTCGAGCCGGTGGAGTACGGAATCGGCAGGATAATATTGTCCGAGTGTTATATCTCTTATCATCTTCCGAATACCCTTAAGATCTCATTACGTGCTTCTTCTACGGTTATGCGGTCGCTTGCTACATTAAGCCCCCGGGCTTTAAGGTCAGAGAGCACTGCAGTTACCTCAGGCACCGCCAGTCCCATCTCCTCAAGCTCAGCACGATATGAGAACACCTCTCTTGTAGGTCCGTCCATTACAAGTTTTCCGTCATTCATGACAAGAAGACGTTCAACATGCTCGGCAAGATCGTCCATCGAGTGCGAGATCAATATGACCGTCATACCGTTCATCCTGTGCAGATCATCCGCTATCGAGAGTATCTCATCCCTTCCCGCCGGATCGAGCCCTGCACACGGCTCATCAAGCACGAGCACCTGCGGCTTCATCGCAAGCACTCCCGCGATCGCTACTCTTCGCTTTTCACCGCCCGAAATATCAAACGGCGAAACATAGAACTGTTCGTCCCTGATACCTACGGCTTTAAGCGCATCATATGCCCGAAGCTCGATCTCCGAGCGTTCCAGTCCGAGGTTCTTGGGCCCGAAGCAAACATCCGTAAATACATCCTCTTCAAACAGCTGATGCTCGGGATACTGGAACACGAGGCCTATCTTCGAACGGAGCATTTTCATGTCATATCCGTCCGACGATATATCGACACCGTCCATGTATATCCCGCCCGATGTAGGTTTCATCAGTCCGTTAAGGTGCGACGCAAGGGTCGATTTCCCCGATCCCGTATGTCCCACGAGGCCTATATATTCGCCGTCTTCTATAGTAAAGGATACATCATCGATCGCCTTTGATTCGAATACGGTCCCGGGATTATATATGTGACTAAGATGGTTGACTATTATCGACATAAACAGTCACACAGTTCCTTTCTCGTAAGTATACCCAAGGGTATGTCAAGACCGCTCTTTCTGAGTTCATATGCCAGTCTGGTCACCGGCGGCACATTCAGACGGTAACTCTCAAGCTCCTCCACACGTGAAAATACCTCGCGCGGAGTTCCCTGCATCACCATCTTCCCTGCATTCATAACATAGATCCTGTCAGCATGGACCACTTCTTCCATGTTATGAGTGATCAGGATGATCGTAATGTTCTCGACATCATTTAATGCCCTTATAGCCCTTATCACTTCGCTCCTGCCCACAGGATCGAGCATGGCAGTCGGCTCATCGAGAACTATGCACTTAGGATGCATGGCAAGCACGCCGGCTATGGCTATCCTTTGCTTCTGTCCTCCGGAAAGCTTTGAAGGAGACGATCTTCTGTGATCATACATCTCTACCATTACAAGACTTTCCTTGACGCGTTCACTGATCTCTTTAGGATCTATCCCCATATTCTCGGGTGCGAATGCGACATCTTCCTCGACGATAGTCCCGATCATCTGATTTTCGGGATTCTGGAACACCATGCCGACCGATCTTCTGATATCCCAGATCTTGTCTGAATCGGTCGTATCCATGCCGTCAACAAATACAGTCCCCTCCGTAGGATGAAGCAGACTGTTAAGATGCTTTGCAAGCGTTGACTTACCCGATCCGTTCGCACCGAGTATCGCGACAAAATCTCCCTGCTTTATCTCAAGGTCCACCTCATCGATCGCCCTCGAGAAGCCGTCGATCTCGCCGTTCTTATCGCGCCGCACATATTCAAATACAAGTTTTTTGGTGTCGATCAGTCCCATTTATCTCAACTTAGCAAAAATGGGAGTCGCAAAACAGCGACTCCCCTATGATCATTATGATAGATATCCCGGAAGCTGTTAAACAAGCTCTATTACAACTTCCATTGCCGCATCACCCTTACGGGGACCGACCTTGATGATCCTTGTATAACCGCCGTTACGGTTCGCATACTTCGGAGCGATATCATCAAAGAGCATTGCAACAAGATCTACCTGCTTGGTGTTACGCTTCCTGCCGGCTGCAGCCTCGGGAACCTCAACGACCGGATAAAGAACCTTGAGCATCTGCCTTCTTGCATGCAGTCTTGAAGGTGAATCCTTCTTGATCGTCTTCTTGATCGTCTCGTACTGCGTTACCTTCTTGCCGTCAACGACTTCCTTGACACGTCTGCCGTCCTTGTCCTTTAAAGGGATCTTAGCATCAACTTCTACTGTCTCGTAGTTGTCGCGCTCCTTAACTGCAAGAGCGATAAGGCTCTCTGCCTGCTTGCGGACTTCCTTGGCTCTGGCTTCCGTTGTCGTGATCTTACCGTGATATATCAGCTGTGTAACCTGATTTCTGAGTAATGCTTTTCTCTGGCTGGATGTCTTTCCCAGCTTTCTGTATTTTGCCATCTTAATCCTCTCCTTCGTTCAGTTGAAGACCTAATTCCTTCAGTTTTGCCAATACTTCTTCAAGTGACTTACGCCCTAAGTTACGCACCTTCATCATCTCATCCGGTGTCTTGTTGATAAGCTCAGCCACCGTATTGATGCCTGCACGCTTCAGGCAGTTGTATGAACGTACCGACAACTCAAGCTCATCGATGTTCATGTCAAGTGCCTTCTCTTTTCCTTCAGGCTCCTTATCGATCATAACGGATACTTCACGTGCACTCTCGGACAGATTAATGAACTGTGCAAGATGCTCGGAAAGAACCTTTGCCGCAAGGCTAACGCCTTCATCGGGACCGAGTGTTCCGTTCGTATATACGTCAAGCGTAAGCTTGTCATAGTCTGTGACCTGACCTACACGCGTATTCTGTACAGTCATGTTGACACGCTCGATAGGTGTGTAGATACTGTCTACCGCGATGACTCCTATAGGAAGCTCGTCATTCTTGTTCTTGTCAGCTCCAACGTAACCTCTGCCCTTCGTGATCGTAAGCTCCATGTAAAGCTTGCTGTCCTTGCCGCCGTTAAGCGTTGCGATCTTTGTCTCGGGATTGAGTATCTCGATGTCCTGATCCACACGAATGTCAGCTGCGGTCACTACACCTTCTCCTTCGAACTCAAGCGTAGCTGTCTTGGGCTCGTTTGAAGATGAATTGTTTCGGATCGCGAGATTCTTGATGTTCATGATGATCTCGGTAACGTCTTCCTTAACACCGGGGATGGATGAGAACTCATGCAAAACCCCGTCAATCTTTATCTGGGAAACTGCCGCACCCGGAAGGGATGAAAGCATGATCCTGCGAAGAGAGTTGCCAAGTGTAGTTCCGTAACCTCTCTCAAGAGGCTCAACAACAAATCTTCCGTATCTCTTATCTTCGGATATCTCTGCAATTTCAATTCTCGGCTTTTCAAAATCGAACATAAAAGTATCTCCTCTCTTTTGATACGAATTACTTTGAATACA
>JAILRJ010000022.1:0-42416 GCA_024698285.1 Lachnospiraceae bacterium
CGACGGTGATCTGAAACACATCAGAATCATTCTTCTCGGCGCGTTCCAAGACCTGTCGGACGTAGTTAGTGTCTTTCCCTCCCGCTATTTGTTTCTGGCAAAGTTCTACCGCTTTCTTAAAGTCTCCGACTTCTCTCCATAGTTCTGCGGTCAGCGTCTTGCTTTCTCCCAGGCACTCAATCAGCCTTATTGCATAAGGGCGAAACAGTCGCTGGTATTCTTCCGGGATTCGCTCTTTTTCTGAACGGGCTCGGCCAACTTTGGCATCATTGTACGCGTGTATCAGCGTTGTCAAAAATAATTCTCTATGAGAGTCCGACACTCCATCAATCAACAGATCCTTCTCCGCTTCAAACATTTCTCGATAAGTCAGCTCTCCGAAGCAATTCTCACACACCTCTTTATGAATCTTATCCTGTAGTTCCTCCAAAGCAATCATTTCCTTGGTTTTCTGCTCTTCCTTTCGACTCCGGAGATCTTCCTCCTTATCAATAACATCATATTTTTTACCCCAGACAGACTTCCATATAAGTTTTTTCTGACGGCCTTTGAGCATCACACTGTCAGCCATTCCAAACTTCGCATCATCGAAGAAATAGTAATGAGAACACAGGGGGCATCTTTGTACCGGATAATATCTCGGCAACATTGGGAAATACATCCGGGCGTCTGACCAGAACTCACCACGGCAGGTGTTGCCCGATCTTATAGCCATAACATACTTTTCGCCCCCACAATAGGGACACGTAATCTTTCCGGGGATTTCACTGAATATCATTTGCGCGTTGTAGTATTACTCAAAATAGTCTATATGAATGAGCTGGACCAATATGTGAAACGCACCTTGCATTGCAAGCACTATGGTCGGTATGTTGATGATTTCTTTATCGTGTCTGCCGATAAGTCATGGCTTGTCTCTCTGCAACAGCCCATCAAGAACACCTCTTTGATCCGTTCTCCACAAGATGCTTGATCTTTTCGATATCCTTATTTCTTTTCTTCATCTCTCTCACGCTTTCCTTTCTTCCGGTTTCTTCCGGCAATACAAGACAGTTTTCATCAAGATATCTGTCTATCGCCAATGTGTCCGCTACAGCCAGTCTGTGCAGTTCTACAGTCGCTCCTGCATTCTTGGCCAGATGTACGAATGTCCAGTACGGCAGATCATAATAATCCGCGCCTGTGTAATACAGCACATAATTATGCCTGTATCCGCGCTTTTCAATGTGATCTGCAATATGATCCGGTCCTTTCAACTTCCTGATCATGCGCTACCTCCATATCTGAGTCGTTAATAGTTTCCCAAAAGCAGATAAAACAAAAGACACCTACGTCGCATTTGCGAAACGTAAGTGTCTTTTACAAGTACTCTCTGTTCCTCTTAAACAGTTCTGTACCTAAAAATGTTCAGTTGATTCGTTCCCGTTTTTGACTTTTTTCGTCTTGTTTTACCCCTTTGACTCACTTTGACGCAATCCATAGAGCGGGGTATTTTTTTCGGGAACTGTCCATACGGGTCCGTCTTAGTCCATTGAAGTCCATGTTGGTTGCCGTAAACTTGAGTTACAGGATGGACTGATTTGTACCTCTATGGACGAGGGTGGATTTCTATAAGTCCATCTGTCAGTTTTGGCTTTTTAGTGTCGGGAACAGCAGTACATCACGAATGGCCGGCGAATCCGTCAGCAGCATCGTCAGTCTGTCGATGCCGTAGCCGATTCCGCCTGTGGGCGGCATTCCGATCTCAAGTGCGTTAAGGAAATCCTCGTCCGTGTGGTTGGCTTCCTCGTCGCCCGCTGCCGCAGCGGCATCCTGGGCCTTGAAACGCTCTCTCTGATCGATCGGATCGTTGAGCTCGGAATATGCGTTACACATCTCCCATGTATTGATGAACAGTTCGAATCTCTCGACAAGATCCGGTCTGTCGGGTTTCCTCTTTGTAAGAGGCGATATCTCAACCGGATGATCCGTTACGAATGTCGGCTGGATAAGATTCTCCTCCACATATTCCTCAAAGAAGAGACTGATGATATCACCCTTTTGGTGATACGGCTCATAATGAATCTCTCTCTCGTCCGCAAGCTTCTTTGCGGCTTCCGTATCGGGAATCGTATCAAAATCAATTCCCGCATATTTCTTGATCGCATCTATCATCGTGATGCGCTCGAAAGGCTTCCCGAAATCAAGCTCTATGTCACCGTAAGAGAATTTTGTCGTACCGAGAACTTCCTGAGCGACATAGCGGAACATGTTTTCCGTAAGATCCATCATGCCGTTATAATCCGTATATGCCTGATAAAGCTCCATCAGCGTGAATTCCGGATTATGTCTCGTATCAAGTCCTTCGTTCCTGAATACACGTCCGATCTCGTATACTCTCTCAAGTCCTCCGACGATCAGTCTCTTAAGATACAGCTCCAGTGAAATACGAAGGTTCAGATCTTCGTCAAGCGCGTTGAAATGAGTCATGAACGGTTTTGCTGCAGCACCGCCCGCATTTGCAACGAGCATAGGCGTTTCGACCTCCATGAATCCCTGTCCGTCAAGATACTTACGGATTGTGGAGATGATCTTCGATCTCTTTATGAATGTATCTTTTGACACGTCATTCATGATCAGATCAACGTATCTCTGACGATAACGCATATCAGTATTCGTCAGTCCATGGAACTTCTCCGGAAGGGGAACAAGGTTCTTCGACAGAAGGATAACGGAGGATGCGTGGATCGATACCTCACCCATCTGTGTCCTGAACATATATCCCTTTACACCCACAATATCTCCGGGCTCAAATTTCTTGAACTCGGCATAAGGCTCTTCACCGAGCGAATCTCTTGATACGTAGACCTGAGAATTGCCTTTAAGATCTTTGACGTTGATAAATGAAGCCTTACCCATAACACGCTTAAGCATGATACGTCCGGCAATGCTGACATTTATCGGAGAAGCATCCATGATCGCACGCTTCTTTTCGTATTCAGCCTTGATCGCAGCCTTCTTCTCCTCTTCGGGAAGGTTCTCATCGATCAGCGCTTCCTTATGATCCGCAAGAAGCTTTTTCTCAAGTTCCTCATAAGCTGCCTTCGCATCTGCGGTATGGTCCGTCTGATCGTATTTGGTGATCACAAAAGGATCCTTGCCGGCCGCCTGAAGGTTCGCAAGCTTCTCTCTCTTATTCTTCAGTATCTGATTAAGATCGGGCTCCTGCCCTCCCTTGTTCTGATCGGTATTTCCCATTACTTGTCTGCTTTCTTCTTAGTTGTCTTCTTTGCAGGTTTCTCTTCCTTGGCTGCTGTCTTTGTTGTCTTGGAAGCAGTCTTGGCGGGTGCCTTCTCCTCGGTCTTCTTTGTGCTCTTTGAGGATTTGGATCCTGCAGGCTTTTCAACCTTTAATATCTTGTACTCAATTACACCGGCAGGAGTGTCTACACTGATCGTTGCACCCTTCTTGGCGCCGATGAGCTTCTTGCCCACGGGCGACTCATTGGAAATCTTGTGATTAAGGCTGTCAACCTCCGTCGAACCGACGATCTTATATACGACTTCCTCGTTATATTCAATGTCGAGAAGAGTAACCGTACTTCCAAGTCCTACCGAATCCTTGGCAACATCCTCTTCAAGATAAACCTCCGCATTCTTGAGGATAGTCTCGATCTCCTCAATACGAAGCTCATTGTCTCTCTGTTCTTCCTTTGCGGCATCGTATTCCGCATTCTCGGAAAGATCGCCCTGCTCACGCGCTTCCTTTATCTTCTGAGCGATCTGTGCTCTTATGACCTCTTTCCTTTCATCGCGCTCCGCCTCAAGTTCGCGAAGTTTCTCATAAGACATAAGATTCTTTTTTTCTTCCATTTTACAACCCAACCCTTTCAAGATTATTCAGGAGTATACTCCAAAACAATAAACGCATTATATCGCAAGCAAAACCTATCGTCAACAAGCATTTCCCGCCTCTTCACCTTCGGAGAAAATCATCCATCAGACGTTTCAGATCATCCAGAGATTCCGCCGTGTTAAGCTTCCCACGAAATGAGGATGATCCAGGGAATCCTTTCGTATACCAGGCTGCATGTTTGCGCATCTCCCGTGACCCTATATACTCTCCCTTGCAGTCAATCAGCATTTCCGCATGCCGAAGTATCATGTCCGCAACCTCTTCCTTGGAAGGTCGTGTATACTCCCTTCCTTCCGATGCCGCGACAAGTTCTGAGAATATCCATGGATTTCCCTGAGCGGCGCGTCCTATCATGACGCCGTCGCAACCTGTTTCATTTACCATACGGCAGGCGCTCTCGTATGAATCGACATCCCCGTTTCCTATGACGGGTATCGATACCGCTTCCTTGACCTTACGTATGATATCCCAGTCCGCCTCTCCCGAGTAATACTGCTCCCTGGTCCTTGCATGTACGGCAACCGCGGCAGCCCCGTTTTCCTCGGCGATCTTTGCCATCTCAACCGCATTCGCGTGCTCTTCGTCAAAACCTTTTCTGATCTTGATCGTAACAGGCTTGGATATTGAGGAAGACACGGCTTTTATGATTTTGCCCGCAAGGGCGGGATCCTTCATGAGCGCGGAACCTTCGCCGTTATTCACAACCTTTGGGACAGGGCACCCCATATTGATGTCCAGGATTGAAAACGGCCTGTCTTCGATACGCTTTGCCATGTCACCCATTATCTGCGGATCGGAACCGAACAGCTGGAGTGATACGATGCCTTCCGCAGGATCAATGCGCATCATCTCCTCGGTCTCTTTGTTCTTATAATAGATGGCCTTCGCACTTATCATCTCCATGCATGTCATTCCCGCTCCGGCCTCATGGCACAACAAGCGAAATGGCAGGTCACTTACCCCTGCCATCGGTGCCAGTATCCATATATTGGGAAGCGTGACGTTACCTATTCTTAGCATAGATCAGTCTCAGTCCTTCCAGTGTAAGATCACTGTTGTATTCGTCTATCATCTTTGTTTCGTTGCTTATAAGCCTCCCGAGGCCTCCCGTTGCGACCACCTTCAGTTTATCGTATCCGGTCTCTTTCTTAACCTGATTGATGATGTATTCGGTCTGTCCGATCTGGCCGTACATAAGTCCTGCCTGCATAGACCATATGGTATCGTTTGCCAGTATGGACTTGGGCATTTCGATCTCTATCTCGGGGAGTTTTGCGGTGCCGAGCCACAAAGCCTCAGCACTGATCTTTACCCCGGGAGCGGTGATACCGACCGTGAAACGTCCGTCTTCAGTGACAAGGTCATATGTCGTGGCCGTACCGAAATCAAGGACCAGGATAGGACCTCCGTATATCTCATATGCCGCAACCGCATCGACTATTCTGTCGGGACCGATCTCCTTCGGATTGGGTGTATCGATATTGATACCGGTCTTGATCCCGGGGCCTACAACCAGCGGTTTGATCGAAAGATACTTAACTATGCTCGCCGTAAGGGAATGCATTATGTTAGGTACGACCGATGCGATTATCACACCGTCTATGTCTCCGATATCGACACCGTTTCTTGTGATGAGATCACACAGGATCATACCGTATTCATCCGAGGTCCTCGGTGTCTTACTCTGTATCCTGAACGTACAGGTAAGCTTATCCTCGTTATACACACCGCAGGTTATATTTGTATTTCCGACATCGATTACAAACAGCATTACACTTCTCCTTTGATAAATGCCTTATAAAACATCTCCAGGCTCTCAAACAGTTCCGTTCTGCGCTTTTGAACTTCCTTTACCATGAGGCCCGCGCCTATCTCGTCATACAGAAGATCTCCCTCTTCCGCATCGGTAATAAGAATTACGGAGCCGTTATCGTCAAACCCGATCATGAACGTTCCGCCGACTTCTTCGGTAAATAGCACGCACATTATATGAAGCTCGTTTTTGACAGACTCGGGAAGTTTTGCAAACTCCTCATTAAAATAGTATTTCTGCTCATACGAATTGGCCCCGCAGAGTATCGTCTTCGACGTATCCATCATGCGCCTCCTATGAACAGTGAGTATACACATATTCCGGTCACCGCGGCAAATCCCAGACACAGTATGGCGAATACCCATCCGTTCTTTGATCCGCGCTTAAAGCACTTGTAACTGTTAAGCCCCAATATCGCCGTGGCGCACGCGAACATCATCGTATACAGCGGTACCGTGGCTCCGGTACGAAGCGAGATCGTCGCGCAAAATATTATCATGATCGAGAAGAACAGATCCGCAACGCTGATAAAAAAGAACTCACGCTTTGCCAGTGTTTTTAAATAATCTATCAGTTCAGTGTTCATATGATCATCCCAAAGTAGCTGCCATTACAGCCTTGATCGTGTGCATACGATTTTCTGCCTCGTCAAACACAACGTTTGCATATTTCTGGAACACCTCATCGGTAACTTCCATATCGGGTATTCCGAACCTCTCGCCCATATCGCTGCCGATCGCCGTCTTGCGGTCGTGGAATGCGGGAAGACAGTGAAGGAAAATCGCGTCGGGCTTTGCGTGTTTCATAAGATCCATCGTAACCTTGTACGGTGTCAGATCACGAATACGCTCTTCCCATACTTCATCGGGTTCACCCATGGAAACCCACACATCGGTATATACAATATCGGCACCTTCAACGGCTTTGTAGGGATCCTCCTCAAACGCCACCGAACCGCCGGATATCTTTGCAAACTCCTCGCACTCCTTTACAAGACCGGCATTCGGGAAATACTTTCTGGTCGTTCCAGCAACAAAATGCATGCCCATCTTTGCACAGGCTATCATCAGGGAGTTACCCATGTTGTACCTGGCATCTCCCATATACACGAGCTTTCTTCCCTCTATTGTTCCGAGATGCTCCCTTATCGTCAGAAGGTCCGCGAGCATCTGCGTCGGATGGTATTCGTTCGTCAGTCCGTTCCAAACGGGAACAGGCGCATACTTCGCAAGTTCCTCAACTATCGACTGCTCGAACCCGCGGTATTCGATCCCGTCATACATCCTCCCGAGAACGCATGCCGTATCGGCAATGCTCTCCTTCTTGCCGATCTGCGACGCCTTCGGATCGAGAAATGTCGTCCCGATCCCCATGTCATGAGCGGCAACCTCAAATGAGCATCTTGTTCTCGTGCTCGTCTTCTCAAATATGAGGGCAACGTTTTTGCCGGGATACCGCCTGTCGAATATACCCTTTTTCTTCTTCTCCTTAAGTTCCGCGGCAAGATCAAGAAACTCCTCGATCTCCTCCTTCGTAAAATCCTTAAGTGTCAGAAAATCCCTTCCTTTTAAACTCATGATACTGTCCTTTCCTACTTCTTATAATCGACATACGCGACGTCTCCGCGCATATTTATGACCTTTACGACTTCGCCCTCGTTTATGATCGCATTGGGCCTGTTGCTCCTGGCACGCCAGTTTCTGCCGCCGATCCTGACAACACCCGAAGATGAAGCGTTATCTATCCTGCATGTTACTATCGCGTCGCACCCTTCAAGTTCCATCAGTTGCTTCTCACGCCTTGCCCTCATGACATATTTCATTCCGACAGGTCTTACCGCAACGAACAGGAACACCGTTAACGCTACCGCCGCCGCAATCTGCCAGATCGTATCAAATCCGAGCAGGCACACGATCAGTCCCGCAAGAGCCCCCACCGCACCGCAGGCGCCGATCAGTTCAATCCTTATAAACTCGATCACAAGGCACACTATCAATATGATCAGCCAAATCAAAGGTGTCATGTTATATCCTTATCCATCCCGGAAGAGTACGCACTTCGGTATCCTCGTCGGCCATGTATCTGGCGGGATATACTGTTATGTGTTCCGGGTTCTCGTTGAGTATCGAAGCCCACTGGGAAAACGTCGAATTGGCGATTATGTTGGCCTTGCATTTGGTCATAAGCTGCATGTCCCTGAAGCTGTCGTTACCGCTGTTTATACTAACGACGGTTTTATCCGGAAGCCACGAAAATGCTTCCCTGACGTAATCGGCATCTTCCGAGAATATGTAAAACTTCGGATCGCTCAATTGCTTTCTTACCGCTTCAACCGCCGGCTCGTAATAATCCCTTTCAAGGCACAGGAACTGTCCCGCATAAGTCTTCGACAGATAATCCCCTCTTCTGACGTGGATCGATACCGAATTCTCTTTCGTCATCCTGTCGGCAAGCTCGCTGTTCTCTCCCGTCATCGGCGGGAACACGAGCTCTTTTTTTAGTGTCTGTATCCTGTCTCTGTAATAAGCCTCTTCTATGAAAAATCCGAAGATGTAATGATTCTTTGAAATATCAAGATCACTCACCGTCTCGTAGCTGAATTTTTCTTCAAGCTGGTTGTATGTGATCCCTGCTTTTTCGGGTCTTCCCGACTCGCGAAGCTTCCTGTTAACGGGGCCGAGCAGGTATCTGACAGGCCTTGCAAGAGGTCCTCGAAAAGGAGTGGGGATCTGTCCCGATACGGAGAATATCTCGGCGGCCGTAGCCTCCTCAAGCAGGAATTCCGATCCTTCTACATTGTCGAATATCCGTCGAAGCTCAAATCCGTGATGTTCATCATCGGTGTAGAACCATCTGACATCGGCTTTGACCTTTGTCTGCGGATATTTCCGGCGAAGAAAACTGTATAGATTATATTGAAACATCTGGTTTCCGAGGCCGGAAGTGAATCTGACTATTATCAACCCTTCTTCTCCTTACCGCAGGATAAAATGATATCGCAGATCCTGTCCACATCGTCAAGGGCGAGTGATGCGCTCATCGGAAGCGTCAATACCCTCTGTGACGCATGCACCGCAACGGGCGTTAATGAACTGTCAAACATACCGCTGTAGCAGTCCATATCGCTTGTGAGCGGATAGAAATATTTTCTCGTGTATATGTCATGTTCCTTCAGGCGATCCATGACAATCTGCCTGTTTACTCCGAATTCATCCTCCTCGATCACGATCGGGAAATATGCGTAATTGGGCTTTACGTCCGCCTGCTTTGGGATAAGCTTTATTCCCGGTACGCCGGTAAGGTGCTCTTTGTATCTTTCGACAACGCATCTTCTCTTTTCGATCTCGCCGTCAACATACTTAAGATTACACAGTCCCATCACAGCGCAGAATTCATTCATCTTGGCGTTCGCGCCTATACCGTCAACGACTTCTTCGTCCCTTATTCCGAAATCCTTGAGCTTCCAAAGTTTATTCATAAGATCGGTATCGTCGGTGGAAACCGCACCGCCTTCTATCGTATGGAACACTTTCGTAGCATGAAAACTGAACATCGATGCGTCGCCGAACGATCCGATACCCTTTCCTTTGTATTCGGTGCCGAACGCATGCGCCGCGTCATAGATGACCTTGAGTCCGTGCTTCTTTGCAATCCTTTCGATCCCTTCCACATCACAGATGCATCCGTAAACATGGACCGGAACAATAGCGCACGTCTTCGGAGTGATAAGCTCCTCTATCTTTGTAACGTCCATCGTATAGTTGTCGGGATCTATATCGCAGAACACGGGCTTAAGTCCGTTTCTTACAATGGCATGCGTCGTCGATGCGAACGTAAACGGCGTCGTGATGACCTCACCTTCAAGATCCATTGCCTGAAGGGTCATCTCAAGTGCCATGTGTCCGTTCACAAAAAGCGACACGTTCGAGACCTTAAGGTAGTCGCACAGTTCTTTTGTGAGCTTCTCATGATTGACACCCATGTTCGTCAGCCACACTGAATCCCAGAGCGGCCTGACGGCTTCCATATATTCCTCAAACGGAGGCATTGATGATTTGATTACGTTGATCCTCACGTGAATCCTCCCGCTATCCTATATTGAACCGAGTCCGAGCTTTCCGAGTATATACCTTACGGAAAATCCCATCAGCGTCGTCTTCTTATCCTTCATTACCACATGCGTGATGCCGTAGTCATACATATCGTCAAGGAACTGTCTGTTTGCTCTGTTCGGGCACTTCAGGAAATACTTCAGGGCCAGCCCAAAATCGTCGAGGCACCTCTTTTTTGAGTAATCGCTAAGCGTCCTGTACTGCTCAACCCACTGCATCATCGTCTTCGACAGATAGCAATCGTCTTTGCCGATATTTCTCTTGATCGCTATCGAGTTCCAGTTCTCTCCGCCCGATCTTCTGATGTATCTCCATGCACTCATCACATCATCCATTCTGTATATATCACCCTGCATCAGAAGGAACAGATTAATGATCGCGTCATCGGTAAAATCACTTGCCCGGTAGAGTATCGTATAGTCGAACTTTTCTTCTTTATAGATGTTGCGGCTTACGAGCGTTGCATAATGTCCGGGCCATCTTCCGCTGTAACAGTAGTCATCGTATGTAAACTTTCCGCTCCAGTCATACAGTTTTCCTATGGCAAGCGTCTCTTCACCCGTTATCGGATCGCTGTTAGCATCGACCATGCAAAGTGAATGCGTTACTCCGATATACTCACTGTGCTCCTCAAGAAAATCAACCTGCTTCTGGAGTTTTTTTGTATCGGTCCAGTAATCATCGCCTTCAAGATACGCAAGATACTCTCCCGTGCATCTCTTTGTCGTCTCGTAAACATTCAGTGTCGGCCGTCCGCCCGTGTTCTCGCTTCGAAGAAACAGCCTAACCCGCGGATCCTCCGCTGCGATTTGCTTCAGTATATCCTGAGTACCGTCAGTCGAACAGTCCTCCCCTACAACAACCTCAAACGGAAAATCCGTTTCCTGGGCAAGGACGCTTCTGAGTGCTTTCTCAACATAATCCTTATGATTGTATGTGATAAAGATGACGCTCAGTTTGGGATCCATCATGCGTTCTCTTTCCTGAACTCCTCGGTGTAGTCCGTGATCTTTCCGTCACCGACTTTGAATATCATTTTGCAGTTACGGATAGTAGTGAGTCTGTGGGCTATTATGATCAGTGTCTTTCTTCCCTGAAGTCTGTCGATCGCTTCCATGACCGCAGTCTCGGTCTCGGAATCAAGCGCCGATGTAGCCTCATCAAGCACAAGTATCTCCGGATCGCCGTAAAGTGCCCTTGCGATACCTATCCTCTGTCTCTGTCCTCCTGACAGTCTCACTCCGCGCTCACCCACCATGGTATCAAGACCTTCCGGAAGGCTTCTTACGAACTCATCAAGCTGCGCCTCATGAAGAGCCTGCCAAACCTTATCCTCTTCTATGTCTTCGTCTTCTATTCCGAAGGCAACGTTATTTCTGATAGATTCATCCGCAAGGAATATCGCCTGCGGTATGTATGCAAGTTTTTTTGACCACTTTATCGGATGCTCGTGAACATTCATGTCTCCGTACATGACACATCCTTCCGAAGGCGTGAGTATTCCGAGTATAACATCGGCTATAGTGGATTTACCGGCTCCCGAAGGTCCGACAAGACCTACCGATGCACCGTCCGGTATCTCAAAGTTCACATCCGTCAGAACATCCCTGTCCGTGTTCGGATATCTGTATGACACATGCTCAACTCTTATTGCGTCACCTTTTGCCGGCTGTCCGTCTTCATCGGAAATCATCACACCGAGCATGTCCTCCGTATCCTTGATATCGCGGTATATAAGATCCGCCGAAGGTTTCAGGAACACAATGAGATTAAGATAGTTCACGACTTTTCCCGCCGAAGGAAGAAGTTTGAATGCAGCCATGGCAAACGCGGCAAGCTGAGGGATCATGTCGTTAAGATCCTGACCGTTGTACAGTTTTACTACAAGCACCACGAGGATCGTTCCGACACATACCGTTTCGATCAGATATGCAGGGACAAACCCGAGCAGTTCGTTGTTTCTGACAGCGGTATATTTCTTGGCACCGCGCTTTGTGAACGCATTTACGAAATACTTCTCTCTGTGGAGGATCTTGATATCCTTAACTGCACCGAGTGCCTGATTGATTGCCTGATGCATCTTACCGTCATTGTACTGAGATATCTTTCCGTTCTTCTTCGTTCTGCCGTGAAACGCAAGAAGATACAATCCGGAGAAAACAAGCAGAATGGCAACCACCGATACCGTTATCATCCAGTCGACTATCAGAAGGTACACGCACAGAAGCACGGATACCATAACTTCCGAAAACACGGTAAACAGTGTCAAAAGCATCTGGAAGAAACGCTCCGAATCGAGCATTATCGAGCGGATCATCTCTGCAGAGTTCTTATCGAGATGATACGTATAAGGCTTCTTCAGATAACAGTCTATGAGACGGCCCGAAAGTCTAAGCTGATTGTTGTAGATGAAGGTGAACTTGGCGTATCCCATCACCGTAAGATATATGTTCTTGAACAGGTATACTCCGATGAGAGTCAGCGAGAAGTACAGGAAAAACCTGTTTGCACCGTCCGCGCCCGTCACACCGTACAGCCACTTCATGAGCGAATTGGTCTCGATCGTCTCGGGCTTTCCGATGAGCTCGACAAGCTGTGCTATGAGCGATACTCCGACAAGTTCCATCAGGGCGCCGAGAAACAGTCCCAGACACAGAAATACCGACTGAACCTTCTGCTTTGTATTGAATATGTAGTTGAATTTCTTCAGCAGTTCCATAGTTTTCTATTATACTTTAAATTGCCTGCCTTATCAAACTTTGATAGAATGGCGGTATGAAGACTCTGTCGATAGTGATACCCAATTACAACAATGCCAAATATCTTCCGAAGTGCCTTGACAGTGTGCTTTCGCAGACATACCCTCTCAAAGAGATCGTGATATACGATGACTGCTCAACGGACAATTCCCGCGACATCCTCAAAGAATATGCCGCAAAAGATCCGCGGATAAAGCTTATCCTTCCCAACGAGAACAAAGGTGTGTCAACAGCAAGGGATACCGCGATCAGGGCATGTACTTCCGAGTATGCCACCACACTCGACTCGGATGATTTTCTCTACGACAGTGATAAGCTTTCACGTGAAATGGACAAGATCAACGCATCAGATGTTCCGGCCTGCGCATTCTCACAGACCGTTGCCGTCGATGAGGGCGGGAACGTGTGCGGCGACATGACGATCCATGACCTTCAGAAAGATATCCGTTTCAAAACCGTCACGCATACGATGGGAGCATTTGTTGCGAGAGACCTGTGTTTTCCGATAGATATATACAAAGAAGTCGGCGGATATGTCAAAGACATGAAACTGTATGAGGATTGGGATCTGTCACTGAAGTTCCTGTCAAAATGCCCTTTCTATTTCTCGGGCGGGTACGGTACAGCATACCGTCAGAAGTCCGGCGGTCTGAGCAGCGTCAGTCAGAAGAAGGTGATCGCCGCCAAGATCCGCGCGTTCAGACAGGGCGGACAGTATCTTGATTACACATTCTCCGAGCGTTTCGTTTTCTACACAAGAACGTATCTTACCGCATTTATCGACCGGCTTGTCGTGATCAAAAAGAATCTCCTCGGATAAGTTACAGCATAAAGTAAAGGCTGCCGCATAAGCGACAGCCTTTATTATATCGATCATATGACTGATGTTTTCGATCAAGCCTTTCCGTCGGAACCGAGAACGTTCACGATCTTGTGAGCAACCATGTCCTTGACAGCCTGACGAGCGGGCTTTAAGTACTGACGGGGATCGAAGTGATCGGGATGCTCTGCGAAGTACTTTCTGATGTTACCTGTCATTGCAAGACGGATATCGGAGTCGATATTGATCTTACATACGGCAAGCTTTGCAGCCTGACGAAGCTGCTCCTCAGGGATACCTACGGCATCCGGCATGTTTCCGCCGTACTGGTTAACCATCTTAACGAATTCCTGAGGAACCGATGATGAACCGTGAAGAACGATCGGGAAACCGGGAAGTCTCTTGATGCACTCTTCGAGAACGTCGAAACGAAGCGGAGGGGGAACAAGGATTCCGTCTGCGTTTCTTGTACACTGATCAGCCGTGAACTTGTATGCGCCGTGGCTTGTTCCGATAGCGATGGCAAGCGAATCACAACCTGTCTTGTCAACAAACTCCTCAACTTCTTCGGGACGTGTGTAACTTTCCTTACCTGCTTCAACAACGACCTCATCCTCGATACCTGCAAGTGTTCCGAGCTCTGCTTCTACAACAACGCCGTTTGCGTGTGCATACTCAACAACCTGCTTTGTAAGAGCGATATTGTCTTCAAATGACTTGGATGATGCATCGATCATGACAGATGTGAATCCGCCGTCGATACATGACTTACAAAGTTCAAATGTATCACCGTGATCGAGGTGAAGAGCTATGGGAATCTCGGGATTCTCTTCAACCGCAGCCTCAACCAGCTTTACAAGATATGTGTGGTTGGCATACGCACGTGCTCCCTTTGATACCTGAAGGATAACGGGACTCTTGAGTTCGCCCGCTGCCTCAGTGATACCTTGAACGATTTCCATGTTGTTAACGTTGAAAGCACCTACTGCGTAACCGCCGTCGTATGCCTTCTTGAACATTTCGGTTGTGGTAACTAATGACATAACTGTTCTTCCTTTCTATATTTGAATCGGGATAAACTTCCCGCTCTTAGACGTCAGGACATACCTCACGTCAGTTCTTACCGCAGCAATTATAGCATCATTCTCCTGCCGTCACAAGTACCTTCATATCTTCGCACATCTTCAGACTGATATCGAGCGATCGTCTGTCGGAAGACAATGTTCCCACCTGTCCCGGCGAAAATCTGTACAAAAAACACGGTCTCGCTCCCGGGATAAGTTTCAGTTTACCTTTGTATCCCGCGATAAAAGGCGCTATCTTTACCGGATCGTAATCCGCGTTTGAAAGCACTCTGAACTCTATGCCTCCCGGTTTCTGTGAGATATCGGTAACAAATACTATTCCCGCAACGGTTCGAAGATATGCGACATCGAGAAGATTCTCCACCGATCTGGGTATGCTTCCGAACCTGTCCGTAAGTTCGTCCCTCATATCGTCCGCTTCCTCTTTTGATGCGATACACGATATCCTCTTATAAACATCGATCTTCTGATTTTCGCTTGCGATGTAATCGTCCGGAATGAACGCATCTATGTCAAGGTCGACGGAAACCTCGTTTTCCGGCACTACCTCTTCACCCTTCTTTTTCCTGACAGCCTCGTTAAGGAGCTTGCAGTACATATCATATCCGACCGCATTCATGTGACCCGACTGACGCTCTCCGAGAAGATTCCCGGCACCCCTTATCTCAAGGTCCTGCATCGCGATCTTGAATCCGCTGCCCAGTTCCGTAAAATCCCTTATGGCCTGTAGACGCTTTTCGGCAACTTCACGCAGCACCTTGTTGCGCCTGTACATAAGAAACGCGTATGCCGTCCTGTTGGATCTTCCGACACGTCCCCTCAGCTGGTAAAGCTGCGACAGCCCCATCTGATCCGCATCATGTATGATCATCGTGTTGACATTCGGAATATCAAGTCCGGTCTCTATTATCGTTGTCGCAACGAGCACATCTATATCGCCGGAGACAAAATCATACATTATACGTTCCAGCTCGGCCTCTTTCATCTGTCCGTGAGCGAATGATATCCGTGCTTCAGGTATCATCGCCGAAAGAGACGCCGCCATTTCGGAGATTGACTGGACTCTGTTGTACACATAGAATACCTGTCCTCCTCTTGAAAGCTCCCTTCCTATCGCTTCCCTCACAAGTTCCTCGTTGTATTCCATCACGAATGTCTGTATCGGGACGCGGTCCTGAGGCGCTTCCTCGAGAACGCTCATATCCCTTATCCCGATAAGGCTCATGTGAAGTGTTCTCGGGATCGGTGTTGCGGTAAGGGTCAGAACATCCACGTTTTCCCTGATCTTTTTGATCTTCTCCTTGTGGGACACTCCGAAGCGCTGTTCCTCATCGATGATCAGAAGTCCGAGATCCTTGAACGAAACGTCTTTCGACAGTACCCTGTGTGTGCCTATGACTATATCAACCGCACCGGACGCGAGATCCCTGACCGTTTTTCTTATCTCGGAAGCACTTCTGAACCTGCACAGAAGATCTATCCGGATCGGATAATCCTTCATCCTCTGCGAAAAAGTCGTGTAGTGCTGCTGCGCGAGAACGGTCGTCGGCACGAGATACACTACCTGTTTTCCTTCCGAGACGGCCTTGAATGCGGCACGTATTGCGATCTCCGTCTTGCCGTATCCGACATCACCGCATATAAGGCGGTCCATGATCTTGGAAGATTCCATGTCGCGTTTTGTTTCGTTTATCGCCGCGATCTGATCTTCCGTCTCTTCAAACGGGAACAGTTCCTCGAACTCGGTCTGCCATACAGTATCTTTTCCGTATTCATATCCGCGTCTTGATGAACGCGCGGCATACAGATCTACAAGATCCTGAGCAATGACATCGACCGCCTCTCTGACCTTTGCCTTTGTCTTTGTCCACTCTCCTCCTCCGAGCTTGTTGAGCTTCGGAGATGCCGCCCCGGCCGATGCGTATTTCTGGATAGTATCGAGTGCGGTAGCGGGGATATACAGGTTGCCGCCGTCCCTATAGGATATCTTCATGTAATCCTTCGTGACGTTATCGACGTTTACCTGTTCTATTCCCTGATATATTCCGAGTCCGTGGCTGACGTGAACGACGTAATCGCCGGGTTTGAGTTCGGTAAAGCTTGCAATATGACTTCCCTCGTATTTTGACCTGTGCTTTTTTTTGCGTTGTCTTTGAACAAAAACGTCGGCTTCCGAGATCACGGCAAACTTTATGAGCGGATATTCGAATCCCTGACTCAAACGTCCGTAGGTCACCAGGACTTCTTTGGGCCTTACTTCCCTTGTCTCATCCTCTGTATAAAAAGCATTGATCCCGTTGTCACGAAGATCTTCCGCAAGCCTCGCGGCTCTTGTTCTTGAAGCCGACAAAAGAACCGTCCGGTAAGAATTCTTTGACAGTCTCTTCAGATCGGCCACAAGTCCTTCGAAACTGTTGTTGTAACTGTTCATCGCCTTGGTGACGATACCGAACGATCCCGTTGTATGCATTACACCCGCAGGCATTGCAAGCGTTGACATCGCAACGCCTCTCATCCCCTCCAGCCTTGCGAATACTTCTTCACGCGTATATATCAGACCCGTCTGCGTGGGAAGCGCATATCCTTTTTCTAGACGCATCCGCATGCTCTCGGTAAATTCAGCTTCAACTGCACCTGCACACTCCGCAAGTCTGGCGGGTTCGTCAAAGAAAAACACCGTTCGTCCCGCATCGGTATAATCGCAAAAACTCTCCGTATCGTCATAGAAATATCCGAGGAAACTGTCGGTGTTTATACCCGACTGTCCGGATATCTCAAGTTCGTCTTTAAGATCCTCCGCTATCCTGGATGCATTCGCACCTTCCTGAGTCCTGAACTCCTTACGAAGTTTGTCTCTTACCGATTCCGCTTCTTTGGTTACCTTTTCAAGTCCGGTCCTGATCCTATCCTCATCAAGGACCGCTTCCGTCGCAGGGAATACTGCTACTGTAGACAGTTTGCCGATCGACCGCTGGCTGAGTATGTCAAACGTTCTGATCGAATCCACCGTATCTCCCCACAGTTCGATCCTGACCGGGTTCTCATCAGTCAGCGGGAATATGTCGATGATGCCGCCTCTTATCGAAAACTGTCCTTTTCCCTCGATCTGATAGTTGCGTACGTAACCTGCCTTGACAAGCTGGGCTGCAAGATCCGTTTCCGAAACCGAACCGCCTTCATCTATGTAAATGATACCGTCCGCGACGGATGAGTGCGGCGGCATATGTGCCATGAACGCATCTATCGTCGTAACTATCGTACAACGGTCCGATTCGGTAAGCGCTCTGATGCATCGCATTCTCTGTTCGGTTATCACGTTTCCCGAAATATCAGCCTGATAAAAGATCAGATCCTTTGCAGGGAAGAGAAGGACATCGGGATCGTAGAACGAATAATCCTCATATATCTTCCTGGCTTTTGTCTCACTAAAAGTAACGATGATTTTGAAATCAAAATCATCGCTAATACCGTGTATCATATGAAGTTTCTGAGGATCCACGCAACCGTCCGCGGCAACCGTGCCTTCGCCCTTTTTCAGATGGTCGCGAAGTGCGGTATATTCCGCCAGTTCCGAAAACGGTGCATCAAACGATCTTGTCATCTTCTTTATTGGATCTGTTAAATCTGTTCATGGCCGCATCTATACCGTCGTTCATAATCGAGACAATCGCATTTGCGGCATCTATGAATGCGCCGTCCATAAGTTCACGTTCGTCTTTTGTAAAATGCCCGAGTACATAATCGGCAAGATCGTATCCTTTCGGTTTCTCACCGACGCCGACACGGACCCTTGTGAATTCATCGGTTCCCAGATGCGATATTATATCCTTCATCCCGTTGTGCCCGCCTGCGCTTCCGCCGCCGCGTATGCGTATCCTTCCGGGATCGAGATTGACATCGTCATAAACGACAATGAGTTCCGATGTAACGTCTATCTTGTAATAGTCCGCAATTTCTCTGACGCTCTCGCCGCTGCGGTTCATATATGTCTGTGGCATGGCGAGCATCACCTTGTTGCCTTCGATCATCCCGCGTCCGCATATGGCCTTATGCTTGACAAAATCGGTCGCTATATCAAACCTGTCGGCAAGTATCTCAACGACTTCAAAACCGACATTATGCCTTGTTCCGGCATATTCCGAAGAAGGATTTCCCAGACCGACAATGACAAACATCTTATCCCACCGAAGAGCTGTTAAGATATGCCTCCTGCTCGGGAGTCAGCACATCTATCTTCTTGCCGAGGAAGGCAAGTTTTCTTACGGCAACATCATGATCCACTTCTTCGGGAACATCGATTATCATCTTATCAAACGAACCTTCATGCTCTACGAGATATTTTGCGGAAAGAGCCTGGATCGCGAATGACATATCCATGATCTCGGCAGGATGTCCGTCGCCGCATGCAAGATTGACGAGTCTTCCTTCTCCGAGGACCATGAGAGTGTTCCCGTTCGAAAGGGTATAACCCATGATGTTGTTTCTCATCTCTTTTGCTTCAACCGCTATCTCGCGAAGTCTTGCCATATCTATCTCACAGTCGAAGTGACCTGCGTTGCAGAGTATCGCACCGTCCTTCATCTCCATGAAGTCTTCTTCATCAATAACCTTGTCGCAGCCCGTGACGGTAACGAAGAAATCGCCGAGCTTTGCCGCATCCTTCATCGGCATAACGTCGAATCCGTCCATTACGGCCTCGATTGCCTTTACGGGATTGATCTCGGTAACGATCACTCTCGCTCCGAGTCCCTTGGCTCTCATCGCAACACCTTTACCACACCATCCGTATCCGGCTACAACTACCATCTTGCCGGCAACGATAAGATTCGTCGTACGGTTAATTCCGTCCCAAACCGACTGTCCCGTACCGTATCTGTTATCAAAGAAATGCTTACACTCGGCATTGTTAACGAGCACCATCGGGAACTTGAGTTCTTTGTTTCTGTCCATTGCAAGAAGTCTTAAGATTCCCGTTGTCGTCTCCTCACATCCCCCGATTATTCCGGGAATGAGTTCGGGCATCTCGGTATGTATCATATGAATAAGATCGCCGCCGTCATCGATTATGATGTTCGGTCCGGGGGAGAGCACCGCACGAATATGTGTCTCATATTCCTCGGGAGTGGTACCGTGCCATGCGTGAACCTCAAGTCCGGCCTTAACGAGTGCTGCGGCAACATCATCCTGAGTTGAAAGAGGATTGGAACCCGTAACGTACATCTCGGCTCCGCCCGCTGCAAGAACCTTGCAAAGGTATGCCGTCTTAGCTTCGAGATGAACCGAAAGAGCTATCTTCTTTCCGGCAAAAGGCTTGGTCTTTACAAACTCTTCTTCAAGCGTACGCAGCAGATCACAATTTCTCTTGACCCACTCTATCTTCTTTTCACCGGAAGGTGCCAGGTTAATGTCTTTGATCTCACTTGCCATTTTGATTCTCCTTATCTTTAACTTACTGTACCGTATGATTTTCTTTGTATTCCGCGATAGCAGCCTGGATCCTGTCATTCGGATCGAGAAGGTCGCTTATCGAAATATCATGATTAAGTGTGTCGATTATGTATGCGATGTACTTACTCATATCGCAGTTGATATAGTATTCTTTTTCCAGAAGTTCGGGTGTCTGATAGATGAGGTTCGTCGTAAGAAGTCTGTCGATCAGTCCCTGCTCATACGCATCGTCCATGACAGCAAGGCCGTTCGTGAACAGTCCGAATGTCGCCGCAATGAATATCCTTCCGGCATTTCTCTTCTTGAGCTGCTTGGCAACTTCTATCACCGTTTCTCCCGAAGAGATCATGTCGTCGACAACGATGACATCCTTGCCTTCGACACTCGATCCGAGGAACTCATGACTGACTATCGGATTACGTCCGTCAACTATCCTCGTGTAATCTCTTCTCTTATAGAACATACCCATATCCAGTCCGAGGACGTTTGCTGTGTATATCGCGCGGCTCATTCCGCCTTCGTCGGGGCTGACCACCATCATATGATCCGAATCAAGTTTCAGATCGTCAACGCTTGAAAGCAGTCCTTTGATGAACTGGTATGTCGGCTGAATCGTTTCAAATCCGTTTAAAGGAATCGCATTTTGTACTCTTGCGTCATGAGCATCGAACGTGATGATGTTGTCGACTCCCATCCTTACAAGTTCCTGAAGAGCCAGCGCGCAGTCGAGAGATTCTCTCGTGCTCCTCTTATGCTGTCTCGACTCATACAGGAACGGCATTATGACCGTTATCCTTCTGGCCTTGCCTCCGACGGCTGCGATTATTCTCTTAAGATCCTGGTAATGATCGTCCGGTGACATGTGATTTTTGATACCGCACAATGTGTATGTAAGACTGTAGTTGTTGACATCAACTATAAGATAAAGATCTGTTCCTCTGACCGATTCGTTGATTATTCCCTTTGCCTCACCCGAACCGAATCTGGCGATCTTGGCATCGAGAATGTATGAATCCCTCTGGTATCCCGCAAATGCAAGCGAGTCCTTGTGTTCGTTCTCTCGCTCGGTCCTCCACTTAACAAGATAGGAATCTATCTTTTTCCCGAGTTCCTTGCATCCTTCAAGAGGGATCATCCTAAGCGATCCTACCGGTATCGTCTCGAGGTTTCTTTTTTCTTCACGCGGATTGTTCATGAGAGGTGAACTCCTTCCTTAACAGAAAACAAAATCAGTGCGCAAATCTTCTTTTCTTAATACGGATATCTTCCACATCCGGATTGAGTATGACGTAGTTTCCGAATATCCTTGAAAAATTCCGTTCGGTATATCTCTTCCCCAGGTCCTCCATTGACAGGTTTGTCGAAATGATCGTCGGCTTCTTTCGAAGGTCCCTTTCATTAAGTATATCAAATAATCGGGACGCAACAAAAGTATTGACGCTCTCGGTTCCCAGATCGTCAATAATAAGAAGGTCACATGTGAATATGTCATCCTGGACGTCCCGGGAGGAATCATCATCTCGATCGTAACCGAAGAGTTCCCGGGAAAGTGTATCAAACAACCGCATGGATGTAAAGTAAATGACCGAATATCCTTTATCAAGAACTTCCTTTGCCATGCAGTTGGTCAGAAATGTCTTGCCGGTACCGACATTGCCGTACAGTAAGATGTTCTCGTATCTCTTTCCGAATCCGTCGGCAAATTCCCTGCATCTGCCGATGACACCCTTCATCTTTTCCGATTCGCTGTCGGTATAGTAATCATATGTTAATGTATCGAAGTTTTCTCTCCGGAGTACTTCTTCTATATTAGACTGGCGGTACCGGTATCTGAGTATCGCCTGTTTCAGGCAGTGACACTTCGTCACTCCGTCGATGTATCCCGTATCTTTGCAGTCCGGGCATTCATACTTCTCTTCGAGAAAATCATCCGCGAAGCCGTTCTCGCGAAGGAGCGACTTCTGTTTTGCCAGGAGTTCGTCGATCCTGCTCCGAAGCTGCGCAACAGCCGTTCCGTCTCCGTCAAGGACTCTGTCCGCACATTCCATCGCGATATCGGTTATCCTGTTTTCCGTCTGCAGATACTCCGGGATCTTCCGGATGACAGTCTGTCTGGCTTCCTGTGCATTATGACGGCTCGCCTCGCGGCGTCTCTCATAACCGCGCATTATCTCGTCATACTGCATTTGTGTTAGTGCCATCAAATACTCCTTGGTACCGTACTAATTTGAAATGATGTCCTTAAGGAGAGAATCGTAGTCGTATTCCCTTTCCTTAAAGTTATGAAACTTTCCGGCTGATGTCTTTTTGGATTCGTTCTTTGAAGATGCTGCCGGACTCTTTGTCGCAGCCATGTTCTTTCTCTTGAATTCTTCATCGACCGCAAGAATGTCTTCGGGCTTTTCTACCTTTGCATCATGCCACTGTTTCAGTATCCCGTTGGCATATCTGATGCTCGGTTTGCATGTTGCAAGAACCGTTCTCTTGCATGCTTCACCTATTATATCCATCCCGTAGCCGTATCTCTCCGTCCACCTTCTGACATAGGCTATCTCGGCTTCAACAGGTTGATGATCCTTCGGAAATCCGAGTGCCTCCATGACGGCATTCATCTCTGCGGGAATGTGTCTCGTAAGACGCTTTGCCGCGTCAAGTGTGGCAACCCCTGCTTCCTTCCACTCCATCGCAACCGATTCGATGCTACGGAATGATTTTTTATTATTGCTTATGCAGTACTCGAGCAGATACTCCACGAGGTCCGCCGAAAACCCAAGGCCATCATATATATACAGAATGGATGATACTTCATCCTGTTTGATCGGACGTCCCATGTATTGCTCGGCAACGAACAGCAACTGCGAAACATCCGGCTGTCCTATGAGTGCTGCCGTTTTCTCTTTTGAATAAACCGGTCTTTGTGAAAACTCCACAACATTTCCCCCTGCAGAACTCTTTACCGTTTTGCTCTTTGCATTCCAGAACCGGAGCGCACGCTTTACGTCCTGTTCGGAATAGTTAAAGAAATCCGCGATCGAACTTACCGTTGTACTTTCGGCACCGTTTTTCAAAAGATACAGATATATCTTGAGCTGTGATTCGTTCGCCTCCCGAAGGCACCTTTCCACTGCGGCACCGGGGATCACGAGCGCGTCACAACATAAATCACTGTTAAGCGTGACCTGATCCATCTATCTCACCTGTCTCATAATTATTTCAAAGCAACTTGATATGTGATGGATTATATCACCGCGATCACGAAAATAAAACAGTTGATTTTGCCGCAAAGCCAGTGTTTTCAAGGGTTTGCGCGATTGTGGACAGTGTGGATAAGAGTGCGTAAATTCATTATGGAAACTTCTAAAGATTGCTTCGTAAGTCTTTATGGACGCTCGGTTATCTGAATCGCTTACCCCTTATATACATGCGGGGATAAGCGATGGAACCTCGCGGTGCAATAAGGAATCCTCCCATCTTCGATGGGTCCCTCCTTATTGCATGTTATGTCAACAAAATATCCACAGCCCCGGTCAGCATCGACTGCCGTATCCGACTGTGGATAATGTGAATAAGTCATGATCCAACAAGATCATCCGCAACTTTTACTATGTCTCCCGCCCCCATAGTTATCAACAAATCACCGGGGGAACATTTTTGAAGGAGGAAATTTTCAATTTCGTCAAATGAACCAAAATATCCGGATAAAGTTCCGTAACTTTTTATAGCCTCGCAAAGATCCTTTGACGATATCCCGAGATCGTCGTTCTCACGTGCTGCGTATATGTCCGCGAGCACCACTTCGTCGGCCGCCGACAGCGCCTTTGCGAATTCATCGAACAGTGCTTTGGTCCGGGAATATGTATGCGGCTGGAATACGAGCCAGAGCTTCTTATGAGGAACGTTCTTCGCCGCCGAAAGCGTAGCAGCTATTTCAGTCGGATGATGAGCGTAGTCGTCGATCACCGTAACGCCGCCGATCTTTCCTTTATATTGGAACCTTCTGTCGGTTCCCGTATACGAACCGATACCGTTTTTGATATGGCCGGCCCCGATCTTCAGATGATCGCATACCGCAATGGCCGCAAGAGCGTTTGAAACGTTATGTGCTCCCGGAACCGCAAGACTGACATCGGTGAGGGTACTTCCGTCGCGCACAACTTCAAACGAGGCACACCCTTTATCATCATACTCTACCGAATGAGCCGTATAATCCGCCTTACCTTCCGCCGAGACAGTGACCACCCTGCACTTTACATCTTTTGTGATCTCCTCGTACCTGTCTATATCTGAGTTGATCACGAGCAGTCCGTTCTCCGGAAGAAGATCGGCAAATTTCTTAAACGAACTTCTTATATCATCAATGTCCTTGAAAAAATCAAGATGATCGGCATCTATATTCAATATGATGGATATCGTCGGGAAAAAGCTCAGAAAGCTGTTCGTGTATTCACACGCTTCGGTGACAAAGAATCCCGATTTTCCGATCCTGATGTTTCCTCCTATTGAGGGAAGCATTCCTCCGACTGAGACTGTAGGATCGGTTTCGGCATCGAGAAGGATCGATGTGAGCATCGAGGTCGTTGTCGTCTTGCCGTGAGTTCCCGATACGGCAATGCTCGTCTCGTAGTTCTTCATGATCTGTCCGAGAAGCTCGGCCCTTGTCATTGTCGGAATACCTTTGGATATCGCCGCCGCAAGTTCCGGATTGTCTTCTTTGATGGCCGCCGTATAAACGACTATTCCCGTATCATCCTTGATATTCTCGCTTCTCTGCCCGCAGTATATGGTACAGCCCTCCGATTCAAGCTTCCTTGTGAGGTCCGAAGCGGCCCTGTCGGAACCCGAAACGGTAAACCCTGCACCGAGAAGGATCTCGGCCAGTCCGCTCATGCTGATACCGCCTATACCTATAAAATGAATCTTATCCGGTTTTGAAAAATCTATCCTGTAACTCATGCAATATATAATAGTCCTCCAAAGCCAAAAACACAATCAGTTGTGTTTATGAAAATTTTACAAATACCGTGTCATATTTCGGCTTTTTTTGTTTATTTTTTCATAAAACTGTGATAAAATTCTAAAAGAGTGATTTTTACTCCATCAGACTACAGCTTGGAAAGACAGAGGTGTTAATGTGATTAAGAAAGAGATGATTGCGATGTTGCTTGCCGGCGGCCAGGGTAGCCGACTTGGCATTCTGACGTCAAAGGTTGCAAAGCCGGCCGTATCTTTTGGCGGAAAATACCGTATTATCGATTTTCCCCTCAGTAATTGCATCAATTCGGGCGTGGATACAGTCGGGATCCTTACACAGTATCGCCCGCTCAGGTTAAATACCCACGTAGGTATCGGTATTCCGTGGGATCTTGACCGAAACATCGGTGGTGTCACCGTTCTTCCCCCCTACGAGAAAAGTACAAACAGTGAATGGTATACGGGTACGGCAAATGCCATATATCAGAATATAGAGTACATGGAGACATATAATCCCGACTATGTTCTCATTCTGTCGGGTGACCATATCTATAAGATGGACTATGAGGTAATGCTCGATTATCACAAGAGCAACAATGCCGAAATAACCATTGCAGCCATGCCTGTTCCCATCGAGGAAGCCAAGAGATTCGGTATCCTTATCACAGACGAGAACAGACAGATAACCGAGTTTGAGGAGAAGCCCGAGAAGCCTCGCAGTAACCTTGCTTCCATGGGTATCTATATCTTTAACTGGAAAGCTCTTAAAGAGTCACTGACGGCAATGGCTGATCAGCCGAACCTTGACTTCGGAAAGCACATCATACCGTACCTGTTTGAAAAAGGCGGCAGATGCTTCGCATACGAATTCAACAGTTACTGGAAGGATGTCGGAACGCTCCATTCATATTGGGAAGCTAATATGGAGCTTATTGATATCGTTCCCGACTTCAATCTGTATGAGGAATACTGGAAGATCTATACCCGTTCCGAGACGCTTCCTCCGCAGTACATCTCCGAGAACAGCGTTGTCGAGCGCTCGATCATAGGTGAGGGAACGTACGTATACGGCCAGGTCTACAATTCCGTTATAGGATGTAACATCACGATAGGCAAGGATACGGTTGTCAGAGATTCCATCATCATGAACAACACACAGATCGGTGACGGATGCGACATCACCAAAGCCATCATCGCCGAAGATGTAGAAATAGGTAATAACATCACCCTCGGAGCCGGAGAGGAAGTTCCCAACGAGACCGATCCTTCGATATACACAAACGGTATCGTTACGGTCGGCGAGCATACCGTCATACCCGATAATGTTACGATCGGCAAGAACAGTATCGTATCGGGTGTCCTTACCAAGAAGGATTTTGATAACGGTACTCTGGGAAGCGGCAAAACATTGATAAAGGCAGGTGACGAACTGTGAGAGCGATCGGACTTATTTTAGCGGGCGGCAACACATACAGGATGAAAGACCTTTCACAAAAGCGTGCCATTGCCGCAATGCCTGTTGCAGGTAACTACAGGGCTATCGATTTTGCCCTGAGCAATATGACCAATTCCCGTATCACGAAGGTCGGTGTCATCACCCAGTATAACGCGGGAAGTCTTCATGAACATTTAAGCTCATCAAAATGGTGGGATTTCGGTCGTAAGCAGGGCGGACTTCACATATTCACACCCACGGTTACGAGCGATAACAGTTTCTGGTACAGGGGCACGGCTGATTCGATATATCAGAACCTTGCATTTCTGAAAGAAAGTCATGAGCCCTACGTTGTGATCGCATCCGGTGACGGTATATACAAGATGGATTACAACGAGCTTCTGGAATTCCATATCGACAACGGTGCGGACATTTCCCTTGTCTGCTCCGAGATCAATGATCCGAAGGATTGTGAACGTTTCGGTATGGTCAAGTTAAACGACGAGATGCGCGTTGTCGATTTCGAAGAGAAGCCGATATCTGCAAAATCAACGCTCGTTTCCTGCGGCATATATGTCATAAGAAGACGTCTTCTTATCGAACTCATCGAAAAATGTGCCGAGGAAGAAAGATTCGATTTTGTAAGGGATATACTTATCCGCTACATGGACATCAAGAAGATATGCGGTTTCAAGATAAAGACATACTGGAGCAATATAGCATCGATCGAAGACTACTACCGCACGAACATGGATTTCCTGAAAAAAGATGTGCGTGACTTCTTCTTCAGACAGTATCCCGATGTATATACGAAAGTTGACGATCTTCCTCCGGCAAAGTACAACGTCGGATCAAACGTACGCAATTCTCTTGTTGCGTCAGGTGCGATCATAAACGGAACAGTCGAAGGTTCTCTTCTGTTCAAAAAGGTATTTGTCGGAAGCAACTGCACGATCAAGAATTCGATCATCCTCAATGATGTTTACATCGGTGACAATACATACATCGAGAACTGCATTGTAGAGAGCGGCGGAACTATCCTCTCTAACTCATATTACAAGGGTGAGGAAGGACCGAAGGTCGTTATCGAGAAGAGTGACAGGTATGTATTCTGATACCGATGCAGGAATAAACAGGAAAGGATTTGTGAAATGAACATTACCGATGTCAGGATCCGCAAAATGACAAAGGAAGGGAATATGAAAGCAGTAGCCTCGGTTACTTTGGATAACGAATTCGCAATACACGACATCAAGATAATCGAAGGTGAGAACGGACTGTTCATCGCTATGCCGTCCCGGAAGACTCCCGAAGGCGAGTATCGCGATATTGCCCATCCCATTTCCCGGGAATCGCGGGAAGTACTTCAAAAAGCCATTTTCGAAGCATATGAGAAGGTGCTTCTTTCATAACCTTGTGAGGGTGGGAATCAAAAACCCCGGCAGAATCTGCCGGGGTTTTCCTATTGTGTCTGTTCCGTTTACGCTATCTAGAATCCGAGCTCTTCTCCGACAAGTATCACCTTGATCCTTCCCGGTACGATCGATGCCCTTGTCACTACTATCTCGCAGCAGATCGTGTGTTCCAGACAGTCTCCGCATCTTCCGATCTTAGCACACGGAGTGTCACAGTTAAGTCTTACCGTATTGGCCGGAGATGCGACATTTCTCGTACGGTCTATTCCCGCATCCACATCCTTTACGACCTTGTTCATTCCCGCTATCACGATAACCTGGTCGGGACCGTAGATCAGAAATGAAACCCTGTTTCCCCGTCCGTCGATGTTAATGAGTTCACCGTCAAGAGTTATCGCATTCGTGCTCATAAGGAACGTATCCGCATTGACCATTCGTGCCTTGAGCGCCTTCATTTCTTCGTCCGTCTTGCTGTTTTCCCTGATTATAAGATCGTGTCCCGCAGCCTTGATCTTATCCTTAAGGTGCGAATCGTCTATCGTCATGGAGCCGCCGTAAGCAACACTCTTTGAGGGACTTCCTATAAGTTCGAGGGCTTTCTCGCAAGCCTCTTCGATGTTATCCGCATAATATCCCTCCATCTTGCGCAACTTCAGTTTTTTGATGATTCCTTCAGCCTGGTTCCTGTAGGCTGTCTTCTTGTTCGCATCTGCCATGTCACCTTCTCCTTCCTTTTGTTCCTATCACTTATCACATGTTGAGAACTGTGCTACCGAAAAGGGTTTTCGTTCGCCGTCATAAAGAGCAACGAACCTGTCCGGACCCTTTTCGTATACAACGGGATATATGATATCCCCGAGCATTGCCTGACGCCTGTAATCGATACGAAGAGATGCTATATCAATATCTTCTATCTCCGACATCGCGAGTCTGACATACTGCCCGTTATTGACGTGCCGGTTGCTGTCCAGATGATGTGTCTGTATCTCTACGGCCTCTTTCTCGATCACCTTTACATCTTCACCTTCGGGTATCAGCACTTTTCTGGAGTTATACTCCATGTCGAGCTTCTCCTCTATCGTATAAGCACTTACCACCGACTGCGGAGCCTTTACCGGACGGACCGCCACGGAATCTATGAGCGTCCACATCGAATTGGCCTTTGCGATAAAGTTTCCCTTATCATCCTTCATATAGAAATTTCTAAGACCGAAACAGCTTTTGAAACTGTACGGAAAGGTACCCACCGTAACATGGTCGCATAGCGACGGGAGTCTTTCTATCTGAACTTCCCAGTAATTAACTACCCATACGAGATTCATTTTTTCAAGGACGTTAAACCCCACGCCCGCATCTTCCGACTGAAATGTTGAACAATCCTGAAAAGCATCTATCAGACCCGTTACCGTCAGTCTCCTGTCAACACCGCATTCGCTGAATCCGATCCTTTTAGTGTATTCGTACATCTGTATCCGTACCTCTATTCCTTTGTGATATCGCTTCCGAAGAATTTAACGGATATCGAGGAGAGTGTTCCGTCTTTTTTCATATCGGCTATGGCGCCGTTTATCGCTTCTCTTAGCGAGTCGTTGTCAGCTCCCTTTTTAAGCGGTATCGCATACATGGTCACTTCTTCATCCGTCGCAACGATCTGAAGCGACGTATCCCCCGTCGTGTTGAGATAATCCTGCACGGAAGTATTGGCATTTATCGTGGCATCGGCTGTCCCGTTTTTGACAAGTTCCATAGTCTCGCCAAGAGTCGGAACATTGACCACGGTCGCACCGTGCTCCTCTCCCATCTGTGCATAGGTGGATCCGACCGAATTGGCCGTTGTCCTGCCTTTCAGATCATCAAACGAACCTATATCCGAATTCCCCGCTTTCGTTACAACAACCGCCCTGTCAAACGCGTAAGGATCCGTAAAATCAAACGTCTGCCCCCTGTCGGGTGTCACATCGACTCCGTTTGCCATCATGTCAAACGTTCCCCGAGATACACCCGTGAGACCTCCGTCAAAATCACCCTCGGCAAACTCTGCTTCTACCCCGAGC
Source organism: Lachnospiraceae bacterium (assembly GCA_024698285.1). Classification (GTDB taxonomy): domain Bacteria; phylum Bacillota; class Clostridia; order Lachnospirales; family Lachnospiraceae; genus UBA2868. The sequence continues at coordinate 29,807 of JAILRJ010000022.1, forward strand.
CTCTTTGCTATCTCGCGGGCCACTTCAACATCAAATCCCGTAAGTTCATTTGTATCCGCATCGTGATACGTAAACGGTGCCCAAGCGCCTTCTGTTGCGACGGTGATCTTTCCGGCCTCTTTGACCCTTGCCAGATGATCCTTGTCCGCAGATGATGCCGACGAGCATCCTGCAAGAACACATGCCGTTAACACAAGAATTGCCGTGCTTATCATTATCCTCTTTTTCATTTTGCCTCCCTGACCGTTTGGTCGTTTTCCGTTACCGTGTCCCTGTCATGCCTGGATAATCTCTTCTCTCCGCGTCTCTGGAAGTATTCGAGGACAGTCGAGAATATCAGATATATGAAAGCAACTTCAAGATACAGCGGCAGGAATTGGTAAGTGCGTCCCGCAATCTGCCTGGTCGCCAGAAACATTTCCGTTACCGTTATATTTGAAGCCAGCGATGTGTCCTTGACCATACTGATGACCGAATTGCCAAGCGTCGGAAACGCGGCCCTGAATGTCTGGGGAAGAATGATATACCTCATCACCTGATAGTATTTCATCCCGACACAGTATCCTGCCTCAAGCTGGCTCTTCGGGATGCTCTCCATGCATCCTCTTATCGTTTCAGCACAGTATGCACCTTCATTTATCGCAAACACTATGACCGCAATAAGAAATCCGTTTACTTTAAGTCCGAATGCCGAAGGTCCGTAATATCCGACCATGAGTTGTACAAGAAGCGGCGTTCCCCTGATTATCCATATATATATCCTTGCAAGCTGTGATAGCACCGGAACATGAGCATACTGTATCATTGCAACCACAACGGCTATTATTAGAGCGAGTGCAAAAGATATGACGGTAAGCGGCACCGTCATGGCAAGCCCGGGAAGTATTATTTTCGGGAATGAATCTATCAGTAACTGCCAGGTATCCATACATTATCCTTTGCAAAGTATAATAAGAGGCTCCGCAATACTCCGAAAGGAGGTATTCGCGGAGCCGTTTTATTCTGCCCTGAATATTACGCCGAAGCGTTATTATCAAAGACTGAATCTGTTAATGATCTCATTAAGATCCGAAACCGCTTCCTGACACTCAATAACTTTGTTGACACTGTCTGATGTCTCTGAAGCCATCTCTGTCGTTCTCTCGGCGATGTTGACAACACCGTGTGATGTTTCGGTAACGGTCGAATCGATTCCTCCGATAGCCCCGACGATCTTATCGATGTCGGCTGCCAGGCTCTCAATACTCGTCTTGATCTCGTTCATGCTGTTTCCGAATGTGTTCGCATCATCTCTGTACTGAACACTGACTTTGCCGAATTCCTGATAATCCGAAAGGACATTTGTCTCCAGGAAGCTTGTGGTCTGTGTCAGGCACTCTGACATCTGTACAACCGCACTGTTGACCTCTTCAACGATACTTCCGATATTCTTGACTGCCTCCGAAGTCTGGGTCGCGAGATTACCGATCTCGGTAGCAACAACCGCAAATCCTCTTCCGGCCTCTCCTGCCCTTGCTGCTTCGATCGAAGCATTGAGTGCCAGAAGACCTGTCTGTGAAGATATCGCCATAATGGCATCGGCAAGTTCATTGATCTTATTGACTGCATGTGAAGCATTGATGGCATCTTCGGACTTAACCTTAACCGTCTCGTAGATCTCCATCGTCTTCCTGCTTGCTTTCTCGGTTGTTGCGGCAAGCTCATTCGCACGTTCGTAAACCTCGTTCGAAAGTCTTGTACCTTCGTCGGCAAGCTGATCGATTCCGCGTGCATTATCCTGAACATTCTCGACGTTCTTCGTAATGGTCGTAGTCGTTGCTGCCGTCTCTTCCATTCCGGCTGCAAGAGTCTCTGTCGTCGCCGAGTTGTCTTCGCATATTCCGCCGACCTTGTTGATCGTAGCCTGAAGTACACCGACGTTGGTGTCAATGCTCGTTCCCGCACGGGCGATCATCTCTACCATCTCTCTTAAGTTATCCCTTGTCTTGGAAAGAGCCCTTGCGATAAGGCCGATCTCATCGCTTCTCTTCTCAAGTCTGCGTGAAGTACTGTCTTCCGTGAAGTCGTAGTTTGCCGTCTTGTTAATGACAGGAACAAGTTTCTCGAGAGCCTTGAGCATGTACATCGTGAAGAATGCAACAAGGAGAACCGCTATGACTACGCAAATGATACCGTAGATGATAAGCAGGTTTCTCATGTGATTGACTTCAGCCATCATCACGTCTCTGTCAGCGGTAACTATTATGATGTTACCGGCATTCGTGAATGCATATCCGGCAACTTTGTATGAGCCTTTATATTCGTATGCGCATGATCCGTTGGGAACGTTCTTGCCTGCCTGAAGATCCGCAACGATATTCTTAACTGCCGTATTCTCAACAGGCTGTCCGATCTTCTCGGCATTTGTATGATAAAGCATCGTTCCGTCGGGTGATACCATATATGCATATGATCCTTCAACACCGGATATCTTTATCTGTCCGATCAGCTGGTCATAATCGATCCTGATCAGCTTATCGTAATCGGCAGTAACAAGAACGATGTTTCCGGTATCCGTAAAGGAATAACCCGCCATCTTGAGAGCATCCTTGTATTCATAGATTACAAAACCGTCTTCAACCGTCTTGCCTGCCTGAAGGTCTGCAACGATACCTTTAACAGCCGCATTCTCTACGGGCTGTCCGATCTTCTCCGGAGTAGGATGCCACAGCATCGTTCCGTCGGGAGACACCATGTATGCATATGATCCTTCAACACCGTCTATCGTGATGTTTCCGAGAAGCGTATCGTAATCGATCTTCATGAACTGATCATAGTCGGCCGTTACGATAAGAATGTTTCCCGAAGATGTAAAAGCATAACCCGCAAGCTTGAGAGCATCCTTGTACTCATACAGTACGGAACCGTTCTCAACACTTTTGCCTGCCTGAAGATCCGCAACGATACCTTTGACCGCCGCATTCTCTACGGGCTTACCGATCTTGTCCGGAGTCGGATGCCACAGCATCGTTCCCGTCGGTGATACCATGTATGCATATGATCCTTCAACGCCGAGGATCTTCACATTACCGAGAACCGAATTAAGATTCGTTCCTTCCCCGACGGAAGCAAGGTTTACTGCCTTTGCTGCCTCTTCGGCAAGATTCTGTGCGTATGCCTTGTAAACCGTCTCACCGAAATGTCTTGAGAAGTTGATCGAAACGGCGGCTTCCTGTGCAAGGTTCTTGGCGTATCCGCCGTATGCGTTCTCACCGAACGATGTTGCGAAATCGACACCTATCGCAGCCTCCTCGGCAAGATTCTGTGCGTAGTTCAGATACGTCGTTTCCATCGTGCTTGTTGCCCGGCTCGATGCAACGAGGACCTCGACCAGAACGGTGACGAACACGACAAGGCTTATAAGAAGCGTGATCTTGGTGCTCATCTTGTTGAAGACAGTAATATTATCGCTGATCTTCTTGGATTTAACAGGTTTCTTGGTAGCTGTTTTAGTAGCAGTTTTTCCCATTTTTCGGCCTCCGAATGATTATTCTGCAACACAGGGACTAACCCACCCGTATTAGTGATTATTATACCTTGAAAACGCCCGTCGGTCAATGATTTTCGGACCCGGAAGACCCGTGAATACGGTCAAATCTCTTTCTGACTATCACAAAACATACAACATGTGCCAAAAAAGTCACCGTCCATGAGACCGGATACGTTAAATACAGGTATTTTGTCTCGTGAAACCTCGGTGTCCTGAAGAACGTGAATATCCACGCAAGGCGCAGACCACAGGCTCCTACAAGCGACACTATCATCGGAAGGATCGCATATCCCAGACCTCTGAGTCCTCCCACCATAACATCCATCATACCGCACAGGAAATAAGGCAGCGACACATACATCATCCTTATCTTCCCCGCCTCGATGACATCCCGGGAATTCGTATAAAGAGATATGAGCCTGTGACTGTCATAATAGGCATATCCGCCGAGAAGCATGCCGGTAAGCACAACGCATATCTCGGCCCGGACAAGGATCCTGTTGATCCGTTCGAACTTTCTTGCACCCACATTCGCGCTTATGAATGATATACATGCCTGATAGAATGCATTCATCGAAACGTATACGAAGCCTTCTATGTTCTGCGCTGCGGAGTTTCCCGCAACCACCGTTGCCCCGAAACTGTTTACCGAGGATTGGATTATCACATTCGACAGCGAGAAAAGCATTCCCTGGAAGGAGGCCGGAAGCCCTATCCGTATGATTTTCGCAAGGATGCTCCTGTCTATTGAAAGCATGCGAAGGTCCAGCCGGAGGGCTCCTCTTTCTCTCATAAGACAGGATACGACAAGTCCCGCCGATATGATCTGTGCTATGACCGTTGCAGTAGCAACACCCGCGACATCCATCCTGAAACTTATGACAAATATAAGGTTTAATATGACATTTATCACTCCGGCCGCGGTCAGATAGTACATCGGACGCCTTGTGTCACCTACGGCACGCAGAAGTGCGCTTCCGAAATTGTATACCATGGACGCCGGCATACCGAGGAAATAGATCTTAAGATACAGGCTTGCAAGAGGGAGTGTTTCTTCCGGAGAATTCATCCATACGAGAATACGATTTGCAAACACGAATCCTGCAATCGCAAGTATGATGCCGCTTATAAGGCTCACGAGCATGGATGTATGAACCGTCTTTGACATCTGATAATCGTTTCTGCTCCCGTAGTATCTGCTCGCAAGAACATTGCTTCCTATGGACAGGCCCATGAAGAGCGATACCAGAAGGTTGATGAGCGGTCCGACGGAACCTACCGCCGCAAGCGAATTGTCACCGGCATATTTGCCCACAACAACCACATCCGCCGCGTTAAACAGAAGCTGCAGGACGGATGAGAGTATGAGAGGCCCCGTAAACAGCAACAGCCTGCTTACGATGGGCCCCGAACACATATCTATCTTATATGAGTGCTTTTTGTCAACGGATAACATTTGTTTCGTGTTCTAATCTCCAATCGATACAACGCTTCAGATAGTGAACATACGCATCGCTCTTGCACATGCTCTTGCCTTCGGCATCGGATATCTTTGCGACGTCGCAACCGTTGCATACCGTCGTCTTCATCACTATGTTAAGCGGTGCGACCTTCGTGTCGTTTGCAAGATAAGTACCTATTCCGAAAGCCGTCTTCACTTTATCCTTATAAGCCCTGTTAATAGCCGTTGCCTTTTCAAAATCGAGGCTGTCAGAGAACAGAAGCGTTTTTGTCTTCGGATCAATGCCGAGCTCCCGGTAGTGCCTGATCATGTTATCGGCCCACTCGTACGGATCACCGCTGTCATGACGTACACCCGAAAACAGCGTCGCATATGTCAGTTGAAAATCCTCCAGGAAACATTTAGTCGTTATCGCATCGGTAAGGGCGGTACCGTTCAGGACACCGTATTCCTTGACCCATGCGTCGAGCGCATACCAGTTTGAATATGCCGGATTATGCTTGTGATTACCCTGTCCGACACACATTATCCACTCGTGTGCCATCGTACCTACCGGAACAAGGTTATGCTTTTTTGCAAGATAAACGTTACTTGTTCCGACAAACCTGTTGCCTGCCGGAAGCTTTGCGTTTTCAAGAGAAGTAACGGCAAGCTCCTGAGCCTCTCCCGAAAGCCTTCTTCTTGCCCCGAACTCCGAAAAAGCACCGAGCTCGTATCTGCCCTCAATGATCCCCTGTATCTTGTCATCTAGACGCTCTCTGAAGCTTTCCAGAAGATCGTCATAGTCGTAGGCCATCCTGAAATACACTTCGTTAACGATCGCAAGGGTCGGGATCTCGTACATTGATGTATTTAGCCATGTTCCCTTCGTCTCGATCGTCAGTCCGCTTTCACTGTCCGTGCCGAATTCGAAGTCCTCGAATCTCGGTTCCCAAAGCCTTAAGAAATCGACATACGATCCTTTTATCCACTTTATGTTGTTGAGATATTCCAGTTCATCCTCCCGAAACCGCAGATCACAGTACATCCTGATCTGGCGTTTGATCTCTTCGATCATCTCGGGGGTGAAACGTACTCCCACATTGCGGCACTTGAACGACCATGTCGTCTTGTAATCCGAGAACTGGTGATATATGGCCTGTCCCATCGAGAACTTGTAAGCATCCGTCTCAAGCAGGCTTGTGATGATAGGGTTCATTAATAATCTCCTTGATCATTGATTGACAACGGGTGACCAGTATTCCTGCTGATACTTGTCCGTAAACTTGTACGTTACAAGAGGATTTGCATCGGTTATCTTTATATTCCTGATATCAACATCCGGTGAATCAAGTACGAGCGGTTCTCCGAACATATAGGAATCTTTGTAATTACCCTGACGGTCATAGTATCTGCACACGAAATCAAGCCTGTCTCCTGCCGAGAGAGCTATCGTGTTCTTAGCCACGGTATCGGTCTCTCCGTCTTCGTATACATATCTCGCTCCGCTGATAATTCCGTCGGGGAACTCATCCGTAAATGTCAGAAGAAGCTCTACCCTCTGTCCGTTAAGGAGCGCCGGAACGTATCCGTCATAGCTGTAATGACTGCCGTCCTCTCTAGAAGATGTATGGTAATACGCTACAGGGTGTCCGTTTATCGACATCCACGTTCCGTCAAATCCGGCAATGAGATTATTGTCATCGTCAAACGAGAACGTGTTATCAAGTCCGAGCTCTATGAATCCCTCACCGTCATCGGCATAGACGCTCAGATCGACCATCGCGATCTTATCCCAATCTTCCTCGGACAGTTTGAATATCTTCTGTCCTTTTCCGTTGTCTACGGGCTTTAACTTATTCGATGCAATGTCATCGCTTTCAGGACCTCTTCCGGTAAGGAGCGTTGTCATGAGTCCTCCGAGCACATCGGAATATCCCGAATAACTCTCTCCGTCCGATCCGGCATAATCGGTACCGTACAGACTTCCGAAGAGCGATCCGAGAGGTGATCCTTCACCGTCGGTCGTTGATTGTCCGCCCTGCTCGCTTTGGGCAAATGCCCTTATACAATCGGCATATGCGCTGTCCATTCCGATCTGCTCATATGTCTTTGCCATCGTTCCGGCCTTTGAAGCCTTTTTGTACGGGAAGTAAACCGACAGTCCGTTGGCGTTTGCGATCGACCTTTCCGTTCTGTTGTATTTGACACACGAAGACAGAGCATCGGCAAGTTCCTTACTCTGCGGTGTGTCGAGAAGGTTTGCGAAATGGATGAAATCGATCTGGTCGATCTTCGATGATATCGCAAATTCCTTTGACTTGTTACGTGCATCGGATACTTTCATATATCCGTTGACATCAGCGATCAGATCGCTCGTGTTCTTCGAGAAACTGTTGAGCTTTTCCGGAACCGTTGCGGATGCCTCGGCAAGGTCCGTTACCGACAGCGTCGCTTTCTGTCCGGGACACTTCTTTGCACAGACGTTTACGAAGTCATCAACTATGTTCTTCCCGATCTCCGGAGTCGGCATGCTCGTATCCGCGGAAAGTTTACTGAGCCAGTTTGTGTAATACCAGCCCACACCCGGCTCGGTCTCCTCCGAAGCGATCATGTAGTCCGCATAATCGGACAGCATAAGCGCTGTTTCGACCGTTGCCATAAGACATGCATCAAAGCCGACAAAATCAAACTTGATACCGCCTTCGGAAATCGCTTTCTTGATACCTGAAAGGTTCATCGATCCGGTCTGCGGATACTTCTCGTCGTATGCATAACCTGACAACGATCCGCTTCCGTGGTCCCAGAGAATGAGTTCGTTCCTGTTGGCCGGGAAATTGGTCGCACAGTATTTGATAAACGAAGTAAGCGTTGCGGGATCGGACATGGAAGCTTTTCCCATGTTATCTTCGAGCATCTTAACCCCGCCCTGCTTTATCTGGAATATCTGATTGACGCTGCTGCTTACAATGTTGTTTTTCCACTTCTTGCAGCCGCCGGTATAGACAATGAGATTGATGTTGTCGGAAAGCGTTGCCGCAGCCATCTCCTGCAGATCCGCGGTTCCCATACCGCTTCTCGATTCAAGATCGGTACCGCACAGATAGACCATGATCGTGACAACATCCGCACCCTGTCCGATTATCGACGTGTACTTCGCTCTCGCGGAGGGATCGACATTCATATCAAGCTCGGATGTGCTGCTCTCCTGCGGCATATCGTATGAAGAATAATCACTCTCTGTTGTCGAGTAACCTCCGATCAGGGTTCCGAATACATCGGCTAATCCGCCTGATCCGCCGCTTCCGCCGAAAATCTCTCCTCCTTCGGCCCCCGTGTTCGTGCTCTGTCCGGCCGGTGCGGGAGCACTGTCATATTCGTCCGACGATCCAAACTTCATCACGAAGAAGATTATCACCAGTACCATGATTATCGTTCCGATCCCGACACCTCCGCCGGCGCGCACTCTGCCGCCGGGACGCGATCCCGAAGAATGACCCGTACTCTCTATCGGTTTCGAGTCAAGTCCGCTTCCGCGCCTTTTGATGCTGGCTTCTCCGTCAACTATGTTCTTTTTTCTGCTTCCCGGTCTGTTATCGGGTGCCATAATATATCCCTCGCTTTCTATACAGCCATGATCATCACAGGCTTTCCTTTATTGACAAATTCCGTCGCAAATTCCGAAGCTTCCCCGTAATATGCATCTATCATATCCGTATCCACATAATCCGCCTCGGGGCGAAAATCGCACGCTTCATATTTCTCATACAGTTCGGGAAACATCCCGCGAAGATTATCAAGCAGGTTTTCCTGCAACAGATATACCGCATCTATCTTATCACTGTTTGTATCAAACACCTCAAAAGCATTGGCGATCTTTTCCACGGCAGCCACGCCGTGCTGAGCAAACGTTGCAAGTCCCACATAGAAGAGTATCTTCTTTTTCTCTTCGTGCGACACCTCTTTGCGATCATCAGAGTCGGTCAATACACTTATCTTTTTCTCCCAGACATCTTTGTATCTTTCTCCCGAAAACCGTGTCAGGCACTCCGTGTACCGCTCCTTCATCTCGCTGCTTCCGAGAACGATCTCATCACAGACCATGCACATCGGTGTGCACACGTATTGAGGCATGAGCTTTATGGCACGCTCGTCATCTTCCCGTACGGACTTCGCCTCAAACGGGGGAACATATACGAGCCTGTCGCAGATTCCCCGAAGCGATTTTGAATAATACTTCCTGTCAACAGTTGTGATAAGGTTGTATTCGTCGTAAGGAAAATCTGAAACGATATCATTCGGATGCATATCCAGAACGCGAGGATTACGGATGACTTTTGCTCCTTTGATCCCGTCGGTATAGAATTCATCCGGTACTTCTTCATCCGCTGGTGTAATGCCCGACATATCCGGTGCGATATCGTATTTTTCCACCGGAAGGATCGTTACATCGTACCCTTTTCTTACGTACTGTTTTACAACCTTTCTCATATTCGCGAAAGCTTCCGGCGAATACGTTATGAAAACGGCTGTTCCTCCGTCAAATGTCTCTGCTTTTTCACGTGGTGCGAAAACATCTCCTTCATTAAACCTGTATGTCGGCCACTCATATCCGAAGTGTTCACGAAGTATATTTATATGCTCTTCGAAGTACGGGTATTCATGTGCACCTCCTGATCTTACGGGAGTCATGAACGAGCTTCCGTATTTATGTCTTAATACATCTTCATAGCATGCCGGAACAGGGATCGTGGTGTTCTCAAACCGCATCCGGATACTCTTTTTGTAATAGTGTACGGGAAACCTGAATGCGTGGTTGTCAAGCCACAGCGGATACATCGTGATATACGCCGCATCATCCTCGTCAACCTCACCGAACATCTTCACAAGAAGGTCTCTGAGCTGTGTGAGAACATCTCCCTTTCTGTCCAGCTTTACGGCAAGTCTCTTCTCGATCTTATCAAGTTCTCCCGAAAGACGTGACAGCGGCGTGTCAAAATGAGCGATCTCGTTTACTACGTCATATACGAGCCTTACTCTTTCTTCACGGTCCTTCTCGTATTCCTCATCTTCGGTCAGAAAATCAAGAGGAAAAATGTCAATTCCAAGCGCAATAGGCAGTCCCGAATACTTCTTCATATACTCGGGATCGAACCGGTAATGATCACTCGATACAATCCTGGAAAGCATCTGTTTAAAGTCACGGTTCGATCTGTAATTGACGACGGAATAGTTATCCGGAAGAAGCGACGACGGATTGGCGATAAGATACTCATAATCCTTACGTTTCATACAGACGTCCATATCGTCATCCCACGGAATAAACCCGCCGTGACGAACCGTCCCCAAAAGCGTCCCCCATTCCGCAAAATACTCCAGACCTTTCTTACGGCATGCCTCATCAAGGTCAGCCAGAATCTGAATCTGCGCTGCCCATGTACGCTTTACCATCGACGGGATCAGATAATCACACCTGATCTCGTCCTCATAGAAAGAGTGAGGAAAAATCATTTGAAAAATGTTCCCATTATGCTTCTGCCAAGCTGTGCGAATATGTTTCCGCCGAGAGTCTTGCCGTACTTACCGCCGACCTTTCCGCCGAGAGTCTTGCCGACTTCACGACCGATCGTTCCGGCTGCGGAACTTGCAACCGACCCTGCGGCACTCTTGTATTTTTTCTTCTTTGCGGCTTCTTCCTTTGCGGCTTTCTCGGCTTCCTTTGCTTCCAGAGCTGCCTGCTTTTCAGCCTCTTTCTGTGCGGCAACGGACTCCTGTTCCTTCTTTGCGGCCTCTTCCTTCTGAGCCTTTAATCTCTCAAGGAATTCATATGCCGAATCGGGATTCTGTGTTTCCTTGTATTTCGCATACAGGGGATTATCCTTGTACGCTCTTTCTTTCTCGCCATCGGAAACGGGACCCATAAGTGACTGCGGCGGAAGAATCTTACACCTCTCCACGATCGTGGGGATCCCCTCCTCGTCAAGAACGGATACAAGTGCTTCTCCGACACCCAGTTCCATGATCGTCTTCTTTGTATCGAACTCGGGATTCGACCTGAACGAATCGGCCGCTGTCTTCACCGCACGCTCCTCTGCGGGCGAATATGCGTGAAGCGCATGCTGTATCTTGTTTCCGAGCTGCGCCAATACTTCATCCGGAATATCTCTCGGATTCTGAGTACAGAAATAAATGCCGACGCCTTTACTCCTGATAAGCTTTACAACCTGCTCTATCTTCTGGCGAAGTGACTTCGAAATATCGTCAAAAATCAGATGTGCCTCGTCAAAGAAGAAGATCATCTTCGGTTTCTCGGTATCTCCGACCTCAGGAAGCGTCTCAAACAGTTCCGACATGAGATACAGAAGAAATGCCGTGTATAATGTCGGATCCGATGCGAGCGTTCTGCCGTCGAGGATATTGATCGTTCCTCTTCCGTCCATCGATCTCTTTGTAAAATCCAGTATATTGATCCCGGGTTCCGTAAAGTACTTATCACCGCCCGCTGCCTCAAGTGCGACTACTCCGCGGATTATCGCCGCGACACTTGCCTTTGTAACGTTTCCGTACTTCGCCGAGATCTCCGATGCGTTTTCGCTCGCATACTGAAGCATTGCTTTCAGATCCTTGATATCAACAAGAAGGAGCTCTTCGTCATCGGCCATCTTGAACAGACACGTCAGGATATCCGCCTGTGTGTCGTTAAGGTTCATGAGCTTTGCAAGAAGAATGGGACCCATTTCGGATACCGTTGTCCTGAGCGATATACCGTCTTTCCCGTATATGTCCCAAAATGCCGTAGGATAATCCTTGAATGAAAATCCCGTCTCGACAAGTCCGAACCTTTGGATCCGGTCCTTCATGTCATCGCTGTCTTCTCCGGGTTTACACAGTCCTGACAGATCTCCCTTCATATCAGCAAGAAACACCGGAACACCCGCATCGGAGAATGACTCTGCCAACACTCTCAAAGTGGTCGTCTTACCCGTTCCGGTCGCACCCGCGATAAGTCCGTGTCTGTTAGCCATCTTCGGAAGGATCGACACCTTTTTGTCTCCCGCGGTTCCTATCCAAATCCTGTCATCGTAGAACATATGAAACCTCCTTATGTTATAATCAATCCTGAGGCATATTATACCATAAAATAAGAAACGGGGACGGTTCTCGATTCTCATTTTGATAAGGAGGAACACCTCATGAGATATCCCGGATTTTTGAAAGACGGCGGCCGGATAGGCTTTATCGCACCGAGCTTCGGATGTGCCACCGAGCCATACCGTACCGATTTTGACGAATCACTTGAATGGTTTAAGAAACTCGGCTACAGGACCGTACTCGGCCCGAACTGTTACTGCGACGAAGGCATCGGGATCAGTAACCTGCCGGAAAAGTGTGCAGCCGAGGCAAATGATTTTCTGACAGGTGACAGGAGCGACGTGATAATATCATGCGGCGGCGGCGAGCTTATGTGTGAGATACTGCCGTTTATCGATTTCGAAAAGATCGCATCATCCACTCCGAAATGGTTCATGGGGTATTCCGATAACACGAATCTTACGTTTCTTTTGAACACACTGTGCGATACCGCTTCGATATATTCAGTCTGCGCTTCGAAGTTTACTCAAGATCATCACCGGTGTGTT